>NZ_JBFFKR010000004.1:0-49110 GCF_041555295.1 Ancylomarina sp.
GTTTTTGTGAGTATGGGTAGTAGCCCAGCTTCAGCACAAACGGCTAGTTTGACTTTAGCTTCGGTACCATTTTCAAAAGATGGCTATGAATACCGTTGTGAAGTGACAAATGGAAATGCTTGTGATACAAAGAATGGTGATGCAACACTTAATGTAAATGCCGATAATAGAATTACGAGTACGATTTTAAATGCAGAAGCATGCGTTGGAGGTTCGTTTACTTACACAGTAGATTATAAGAATACAACAACTGCTTGTATTTGGGAATATGATGATGGTTCTGGCTATATAGATGCAAGTGGACTAGGAACTGTTACACCTGGACCAACATCTTCTACTTTAGAAGTGACAAGTGCAACATTGGCGATGGATACGGATTCTTGGAAATTTAGAGCTCGTGTTCAAAGAGCTGGTGGTTATGTTGATAATCTATCGAACATAGCTACTGTTAAGGTTTATGAACAAATTGCTTTTACTCCTATTGCAGATGCAACTCTGTGTCCTACTATAGGTGGTAGTTTTAATGTTAATATTACTGCTGGATCTGGGGATCTTAGTTATGAGTGGACCAGAGTGATATCTGGCGATGTTTTAGGTTCATTGTCGAGTTTGGCTTTATCTGATTTAGAATCAGTAGATGAACAATATAATGTGAAAGTTTCTCATTCATTATGTCCAGATGTAGAACAGAAATTTACAATTTCTCATCATCCTGACCTAGTCTTAGCTCCTCTTACACATACAAGCCCGCTTTGTATAGATGCGGATATTAATTTAAGTGCAATTTTAACTGAAGGCCCTGCGCTATCAGCAACTTATGCTTGGACAAAAGATGGCGGATCTGTTGGTTCAGATGACCCATTATATGGCGTGTTAGGTAGTGTTACAACAGCAGGAAGTAGTATATACAAAGTTGTTGTAACCGATCATTGTACATCAAAAACCTCTTCAATTCCGATTAGAGTTTTAGATGCAATTACTCTGACAGCTGTAGATCCAGTACAAACAATTTGTGAAGGAGAATCAGTAGATCTACAAGTTAATAGTACAGGTGATAATTTAGTTTACAACTGGTCTAAGATTTCTGCTTTAGGTGGAGCAATAACAGTAGCTAATTTATCCTCAGATGAAGATTACCATATTGATGCACTATCTACAATAGGAGCAAATTACTATAGATGTGTTCTTAGTTCAACACCAAATTGTACTCAACCAGTGCAAGAATTTACAGTTCATGTTGGTGAAGATATCAAAGTTGCTGTTCTTGATCCAATCACAGTTTGTGAGGGGACTGGCACCTCTGAATTTAAGGTAACAATAGCTAGTGGTACTCCATTATCTTATCAGTGGTATGATAATGGTGGTATAATGGGAACAGAAACAAATGCAAGTTTATTTGTAGATAATTTATTAGCAAATAATGGACACAATTACCATTGTGTTGTAAGTGGGGCTTGCAAGTTTGCGGAGTCTAATGCAACTCTATTTACAGTTAATGAAGATGTCAGAATCACAACTCAACCAGTTGATGTTAGTGTATCTGATGTTGCAACTGATCCAATAAGTTTCTCTGTAGAAGCAACGGGTACAGGGCTTAATTATCAATGGTGGAAGAATGGTTCAGATATGGGAGCTGTTAATGCATCAGCTCAAACAAAGACATTAACTATACTTTCTACAGACTTTAATAGTGGTGACTCTTATTATTGTGTTATTAGTAGTGATGTATCCTGTAACGGTGAAACTTCGAGCACAGCTACTTTAACAATTAGTATTACTGATAAAATTACGAGTCAACCTACAAATACTGAAATTTGTGAGGGAAGTTCTTTCACTTTTGAGGTGAAGTATAAGAGTGCTGCTGTCGGAGTTTGGGTATATGATGATGATAATGATGATAATTATGATCCGATTCCGATATTAGTTGGCACTGCAGTTGTTACTGATGATTTAACTTATAAAACGAATGTTTTAACTGTGTTGAACGCAGATACTGGAATGAATATTTATAAGTTTAAGTTGATTATTGATGGAGGACCAGAAGAATCAAGTGTTGCAGAGGTTAAAGTTTACGATAAGGTTCTTTTTGATGATATTTCAGACGAGATCTTATGTATAGGATCAGGAAAGAATATTACTGTTAATGTTACCGCAGGAACAGAACCTTTGTCCTATGAGTGGAGTGAGGGAGCAAGAGACTTAGGAACAAATTCAAGTTTGAACTTAGATGCTGGAGCTGCACTTAATGGAACTTATTCTTTAAGTATTACTACCAATGCTCTTTGTCCAACTGTAACAAAAAACTTTGATATTTCTCATCATCCTGATTTAGTATTCCCTGATTTAGCACATACGAGTCCTCTTTGTATTGGAAATCCTATTAATTTAGATGCAACTGCAAGTTCATTTGCGCCAGGTCTAAATTATAAATGGACGAGAGATGCAACAGATCTTGGTCCTAATTCAACATTGGATGTTACTCCTGGGGTAAGTGGAATTTACAAGGTAGTGGTTGCAGATGACTGTACATCTAAAACATCTTCCGTATCAATCAATGTATTAGATGCAATTACTCTAGTAGCTGTAACTCCGGTACAAACAATTTGTGAAGGAGAAGCAGTAGACCTTCAAGTTAATAGTACAGGTGATAATTTGTCATACGATTGGTATAAGATTGATGCTCTTTTGGGGGCAAAAGTTGGAGTAAGTTTATCCTCAGATGAAGATTACCATATTGATGCACTATCTACAACAGGTGTAAATTACTATAGATGTGTTCTTAGTTCGACACCAGATTGTACTCAACCAGTGCAAGAATTTACAGTTAATGTTCAAAAGAATGTAACAGTAAGTGATCCAATTGCAATAGTTATTTGTCAGGATGAATTACCTGCATCAGAATTTAGTGTGACAGCTTCTGGAGAAGGACCATATACTTACCAGTGGTATGATAATGGTGTTTCAATGGGGGGAACTGAAACTGCTGCAAGCTTATCTGTTAATAATGTAATAGAAAATAATGGACACAATTACCATTGTGTTGTAGGTGGGACTTGTAAGCCTGCAGAATCTAATAAAGCTCTGTTTACGGTAAATGAAAATGTAACAATAATAAGTCATCCTGTTAATCAAACTATTGATGAAATGGGATCAGCAACATTTACAGTGACTGCTACAGGTTCTGGACTCACATACCAATGGTATGTGAATGGTGTAACTATGGGAAGTACACCGGCATCTGCACAAACTAAGACTTTGAGTTTGACTTCTGTTCCTTTAGCCAACAATGGTAATACTTATTACTGTGTAGTGAGTGGAACATGTGTCGACGCAACTAGCAATACTGCAACTCTAACTGTTATAAAAGAGAATAGAATATTAGTACAAGCAGAACCTGCTGTAGTTTGTGATCAGAAACCGTTCACTTTTGAAGTTCAATATAAAAATACAACGACATCTTGTGATTGGGAATATGATGATGATAATGATGGGAATTATGATCCTATAGGAGCGTTAGGTTCAGCACCGTTCTTAGCAACTTCCTCAACACTGACTGTTACGACTGCAACTGATGCCATGAATTCATGGAAATTTAGAGCTGTTGTAAAGAGAACAGGATTCGAAGTGAACAACTCGAATGATGTTAGTGTTAGAGTAGATATGCCAGCTAGTTTTGATCCTATTGCAAATGTTCAAATCTGTAATGGTGATGGTGCAAGTTTTGCAGTGAGTGGTTTGACAGGATCTACACCTAATACTTATCAATGGACAAGAGGAGCCAATAATATTGGAGATGACTTAGGTGATAATTCAAGCTTGAATTTAATTGCTGCAATTGCAACAGATGCTACTTATTCTGTTGGAGTAACTGCAGGGGTTTGTCTTGCTACAGTAAAGACATTTGATATTTCTCATTACGATGATCTAGCATTAAATAATCTTATTCATGCGAATGAGCTTTGTCCAACTGATGATATTAATTTAAGTGCAACGCTTACTATTGGTGCAGCACCAGCACTTGGAGTTACTTATTCTTGGACTAAGGATGATGGTGATTTGGCAATAACGACTGCTACTTATAATAAAGCAAATATTACTGATGATGAAAGTGGTTTGTATAAGGTTACGGTTGAAGATCAGTGTATGATTCAATCTAAGTCGATACAAATTGATGTTTTAGATATTATCACGAAAGTTTCTCCTCAATGGACTAATAAACCACTTTGTGTTGGCGATGCTTTATTGTTTGAAGCACAAGTTGCAGGTGATAATCCGACGTATATTTGGAAAGTTCCTACAGGAGTTACAGATCCTGGTAATGTGGCTACTTTCACGGTTGATGCTGTAACAGAAACAAATGAAGGTTTATATGAGTGTTCTGTTCAAGGTCCTTGTGGCTTAGCTGTTGTTTATACAGCTAGTGTTGTGGTTGATGATGTTCCAAATATTACAACCGATCTTGATCTAACAGCAGTTTGTGTAAATGAACCATTAAATCTTGGACCTATCACATATGACGCTACAAGAGGAGAAAGTATAATTTGGAAATTTGATGATGTTGTAAAACCAGCTGAAACTGCTCCGAATTTAGATCTAGCTAATGCAGATCTAATTGAGGAGGGAAATTACAGGGTTGAGGTGACAAACTCATGTGGAACTGATTTCAGTATCGGTTTCCAGGATGTTCATCCAGATCCTACTTTGGATCCTATTGCTGATCAAATAGCATGTCAGGGAGAAAATATCATTTTTAGAGCGGTGACAACTGGTGAGAATTTAACGTATCGTTGGTTCCTTGATGGAGCTCCTCAAGCAGCCTTTGATGATAAAGCAGAACTAGAAATTGCAAATGTATTATCAGGTTCACTTTCTACATCGAGAGTATATGAGGTAGAGTGTAGAGTAAGTTCTTGTGGAGAAAACTTAAATAAATTTGCTAGTGTTACTGTGAATCCAAATACGATTCTGAATAAATCACTTAAAGGTGAAGTTGTTTATGTTGGAACTGATCATGAATTTGACTTGGATGTAACAGGTGGTAATTTAGTCTTTGAATGGCATCATATCAATACAGCTGATGAGGATAACGAAATACCATCTGCAAATACGAAGACCTTAACTATAGATAATCTTAGTTTGGCTGATGCAGGTGAATATTACTGTAAGATTACAGGTGACTGTGGAATCCGATTTACTTCAGGATATTTAACTGTTAAAGATCCAATGAGGATTGTTGATGGCTTGGGTGGAGATGCTATTGAAAAGTGCTTTGGTGAGCCATTAAACTTGAATATTAGTATTGAAGGAGAAGTTTTCTCAATCAATTGGTTCAAAGGAACAGATGATCTTAATCATCACGAATTGAATTATTCAATACCAGCTCTTGATCTAGCTGATGCTGGAACTTACCGTTGTGTGATAGTAGGAGAAGCCTTCAATAATAGTGAAACTGTCAATGTGACTGTTTATAAAACAACAGTTCTTAATTCCGATTTAAAAGATAAAACGCTTTGTGAAAATGAGAATTTATCCTGGACACCTGATGTTGTAGGTTCTGAATTAATTTATGATTGGAAGTTTAATACGACTAATGTTTCCACGGAGAAAATTCTTAATATTTTGAATTTACCTATGACTGCTGCTGGAATATATTCAGTTGATATCACAGGTAAGTGTGGAAATGTAAGTTCTGAAGCTAACTTAAGCTTAAATAAGCTGCCAGAGTTCATAAGCACAAGTGAAGATTTAGAGAAGTGTGAAAATGACGATGAAGCTATATTTACAGTTGATTTTATAGGTGATAACTTAGTTTACCAGTGGCAAAAAGATAATATTAATATTACAGAAGCCAATAGTACAGAACTTAAAATTCAGAATCTGAGAACAGCTGATGCTGGAGCATACAAATGTGTTGTGAATTCTCCATGCGGTATTGCAATTGAAAGTACTGAAATGAATCTTGTTGTAATTCCTCAACTCAAAATTTTGAGCGAAAGCCCCGATATGGAAATTTGTAATGGCGAAAATGCTCAGTTCCTTGTTGAAGTTGAAGGAACCAATGAGGTTTATCAATGGCAAAAAGATGGCGTTGATATCTCAGGAGAAAAAGCACCACAGCTTACAATTGGTCCAGCTAGTATAACAGAAGATGGCTATTATAGCTGTGAATTGTCTGATAAATGTACCGCTAAGCGATACTCAAATTCTAAAAAGTTAACGGTTAATGCGCTGCCTAGTTCACAAATTTTTGGTCGCATGACGCTTTGTGTATTGGAAGATCGAGTAGCTTATAGTACGACTGTACAGTCAAATATAAATTATGGATGGTTAGTCGAAGGAGGTGACTTTACCACCCCAACTGAGGATGTTGTAAAAACCAAAATTACTTGGGGAGATACTGACTTGAATGGTATGGTTAAGCTGAAGATTTTAGATGAGGCCACGGGTTGTTATTCTCAAGTCAATTCTTTGGTCACACTTCGTCCTTTGCCAGATGTGAAATTAACTACTCTTGAAACTAGAGGGATTTGTGAATCTGAATTTGATTTATCTGGCGGTTTCCCAACTGGAGGTATTTATTGGATAAATGGTGTTTCTCAGAATACCTTTGACCCTTCACAAGGGAATGGCGAGTATCAAGTTCGTTATTCTTTTACCGATGACTTAGGTTGTTCAAACAGTACTGGTGAAATGGTCATGAAAATTGATTCTTTACCAAAAGTTGAGATTATTGATGACGTTTTAGTCGGATCTTGTGAGACAAGGTTATTAAGTGCAGAAACTGAAGAAAACAATATTAAATGGTCACCGAGTAGGTACTTAGATGATCCAAATTCTGCAACACCAACCTTTACAGCTGGAGAGACAACATTATATGTTGCGACTGTAGTTGATAAGTTTGGTTGTGTTGGTAACGATATTGTAAACGTCACAGTTGCTCCATTACCTACTATTACAACAATAAGTGATACGATTATTGGAGAATGTAAAGAGATAGAACTGACAACACATATTTCAGGTGATGTTGATGAAATTAATTGGACGAATCCAAGCGATTTAGATAATGCGAAGGATTCTAATCCGAAGTTGATAGAACGTCATCTTGGAGTAAATGATTATCAAATCAATGTAACTGATAAATATGGTTGTGTAGGATCAGCTTCAATTAAAGTTGAAGTGTTACCAAATCCAGAAGTTGGAGAGAATCAATTCTTGTGTGAAGGAGAGACAATGCTTATTGATACCAAAAATCTTTCAAACCCAGTTTGGAGTGATGGTTATACTGCTTGGGAAAGAACTATTGACGAGCCCGGAGAGTATGAATTAAGTGTTGAACAGAACGATTGTAAGCTTGAACAAAAGATCGTGATGAATCCATTACCAAAATTTGAATTGGATAACACGATTCAACCTGGTATAGTCATTTTTGAGGGTGAAACACTCACTCTTGATCCTGAGCTTGATCCTGATTATGGTCCTTATATATACGATTGGAGTGACGGTAGTGTATTGCCACAATTAGTCGTGAGTGAATCGGGAACTTATAAACTAAGCGTTGAAGACAATATTGGATGTATTGCAACAGACACCGTTAAAGTAGAGGTTAAGCCTATAGGAATTGAATCACCTAATGCATTTACCCCATTATCAAATAATGAGAATGATCATTTCTACTTAAAAGATATTAATGTAATCGATAAGTTTGAAATGTATATTTATAATCGTTGGGGTGAGCTCATGTATAAAACCACTGAGCCTGGTTATGCCAATGGTTGGGATGGTACTTATAAGGGTGAAGATTGTCCTGTAGGAGCTTATGTATGGGTTGTGATGTTGGACGGAGAAATAAAAGAAAAGGGGACTGTGATCTTGGTTCGCTAAATCTATTAAGCATATTTTATTGAAAGAGTTGTCCAATATGGGCAACTCTTTTTTTGTTGATAGTTTATGAAGTTTGATTTGCAATATCCTAATGGAAAATAATTGTTAACAATAAAAATATAGTGGTATTTAGTTGTCTGCCTCTAGTGTAAGAAAATGTGAGTCTTGTCAGGATTTAATGGTGTTTTATCATATAGAATTGGTTCGTTATTCATTGGATTTAATAAATATTAATTATTCATATCAGTTTTTGATATTATTAGATTTAAGGAGTTATTGATCTGTTAACTAATTGCTTGAAATCTGGGTGAAGTAACGATTATGTTTGACTAATGGAGCTTTAGTGGGGATAAAAGGGATAATTATTTGGAAGATAATTGATTTGTTGCTTAAATTGAACCCATGACGTTAGTGTAAATATTGTGTCTGTTTATCACAATAATTAAGTTGTTGGTAGTGAATTTTATTTAAGAGAGAACGCCAGCCAGCAAACGTCGATGTTGATTCATATGTGTAATCAAAATCGTTGTCGTGAATTATTTTCCTTTTTTTAAGATAAAATCAAAGGCTATTTTTAAAATAGCCATACTACTTTTCTTATTTATTCTACCTTATGCTGCAAAGGCTCAGTTGGATTTAATCCACTATGTTCCACCATTGTATGCAGGTACGACTCATGAATATGATATTGAAGATCATTGGGTTGTTATTACGACACCTTCAGAAATACCTATTGATATTACGATTACGAAGGGAGATGGAACAATTTTTCAGGTCGTAAATGGTGTTTCAAAAGATACACCTAAATCAGTGGCACTAGGAAGTGGCACCTTGGTTAATCCACCTCTAGGAGTTGTTAATTACACAAGTTTAAATAAAGTCATAAGTGACCAAGGCCTAATTTTTACATCAACAGAGGCTTTTTATGTGAATATTAGGCATAAATCAGAGATCCATGGATTGTTTCTGACTGCCAAAGGTCAGGCAGGTTTAGGTACATCATTTCGTTCTGGACATTTATTTAGTGTAAGAGGAGAAAACGTTTATGGTTGGGGAAAAGATGGTAATAATAGTATTGTGAATCACAGAAGCCATTTTATATCCGTAATGGCTACAGTTGATAACACTCAGGTTACATTTTCGGATATTAAAGTTGGTAATCTGACATCAGATACAAAAAGCGCTCTTCCTGTAACTGGTGATATTACTGTGAATCTTAATGCAGGCCAATCATATGTTCTAGGAGCTGATCACAAATTTTTAACTGCAGCAGATGTTAATCTCTTAAATGGAACTCATATTACTTCGGATAAACCTATAGCCGTCAACTCAGGATCATGGACAGGTGGAGCATCTCTTAACTCCTGGCAAGATATTGGTGTCGACCAAATAGTCCCTGAAGATTTGGTGGGTCGTCAATATATTCTACTTAAGGGTAAAGGTAATAATGAGACCGAACGTCCCATTGTTGTAGCAACAAAGGATAATACTAATATTTTTGTCAACGGTGGTTCTACAAAAATAAACCCAACACCATTAGATGCTGGTGATTATTACGCCATAGAAACGAGTTATTACACAGCGGATGGAACGATGTTAATTACTTGTGATGAGGATGTTTATCTATATCAAACCACATCGGCTTCTGATAGGACAAGTGGAAGTATTGATTATGCATATGCTACGGTTGGGATGAATTTTATTCCAGCAATTAGCTCTTTGGGATTTCGTCAGGTCGATATTCCATTTGTAAATCAAGTAGGAACGGGTATTGTAGCTATATATGCTCAAAAGGGAGCCAATGTTTTTGTCAACAAATCGACGACGCCTTTGAGTCAATCGTCTGCTAAGCCTATTACAGGGAATGATGAGTGGGTTGTATATAAATACTCAACTTCAGACGAGAATGTGTCTGTCATGTCTAATAAGGCTATTTATGTGGCTTTATCAGTAGAAGATAATGCAGTAGGTGCTGCAGGTTATTTTTCGGGTTTTACTAAAGCCATTTCACCAATTATACCTGAGACGGGAATTGGACTTGATCATGATTTAGGATATCTCTGCGAGAGTTATAATGATAAAATCGAACTTTCGGTTCAAAGCACACCCGAAGCTGACTTTTATGAGTGGTATAAGAATGAGGTTACGCCAGAAAACTTATTGTTTAAAAACTCTAATTTAATTGTTGATGCTCCCAATGAGGAGACAAAGTATATTATTAAGGCTTATTTCCGTGATCCTAATCTGGATATCATTTATAATGGGAATTTTGCAATCGGACGTGGTAGTTTTGATTCAGATTTCGATTTTATGTCTGTTGGGAATTTAAGTGATCCAGGAAAATCTGTTTTATGCTACAATCCTCAGGATATAAATACCCAGTTCCAGAGTTTCAATGATAAAGATGGTGGTGGACTTATGCTGTTAACGCATTCTTCAAGTTTTGGAACAAGTGATGTGGTTTGGGAGAAAATAATTACAGAGGATATTAAGAATCAGGGCTTTATTCTGAAGTTATACGGAAGGACGGCGCAGGTAGGTTATTCTCAACTTCTTGATATATATGTGAATGACGAAAAAATTTACGATAATTTCCTATTAGATGATATCAATGCCTGGCAATCGGTAAAAGCTTTTTGGGCTTCAGGCGATGCTGAGAGTGCTAGTATTTCAATCGTTAATTCAAATCCGGCAGGGCAAGAAGGTCTGTTTGCTATTGATAGTATCTCTTTTGTTTTAGCCGTTGAAGATCAGGCTGAATTCAATGCTTTAGTTGTACCTAATTACAGTTATAAAGATTTTACAGAGCCTCAACATTTTTGTGTTGGACAATCTGGGCAGCTTGATATCTCAAATGGTGATGTGAGTTGGTATGATTATCAGTGGGAAAAGAAAGAGGGAGAAAACTATGTGTCAATTACCGATCCAGGTATAACTGGATTGACAACACACAAAATTACATTTTCAGAAGTTAAAGAGAGTCACGCAGGAACTTATCGGTGCAGTATTAATTTTAAAGAAAACTTTCAACAGTGTAGAGTTAATTCAGGGACAGCTACGGTAGAGGTTGAGCTAGTTGCTGATAAAACTGCAAGCGTTTCAATTAACGTTGATAACACGAAATTGTGTGAAGGAGATTCAGAGACATTGCAAGCTGTTGTTACCGGGACTTATTCCGATGTCAAATGGTTTGTGAATAATGATCAGAAATATGTAGGGAAAGACTATTTATTTGATTTTCCTGCAGGAGAATATACAGTTCGATGTGAGGTTGGTAATGCATGTAGTACGCCATCGGATAGTAGAGACCTATCTGTTTTTGGTCGTCCTATATTGAATGACTTGCAAATCCCAACGGCTTTATGCGATAAAGCTTCTTCAGATCTAACAGCTGTAGTGAATTCAATACCAACAGGAGCTAGCTTAAGTTATAAATGGTATAGAGCTGAAACTTTATTAGCCACAACAAGTGAATCGACCTATTCGGTTTTGACTGATATGACTGATTCATATTATAAAGTTGCTGTATCTGCAATTTACAATGTTGGTTTGGCCGATGAGCACACTTGTATTGGAAACCAGTTGGTTAAGAGTATTGGTCTTGACGATATTATTCCACAGGTCGATTTAACAGCATTGGCTGATGTGACTTTGTGTGAAGGCGATTCGTACACCTATAAGGCAGAATTAGCGAATTCGGGTGATTACTATACTTACGATTGGGAAATTCCATTTGTAACAGTTGCTGATAAAACAGGTTCAGATTTTGTTCTGGGGGCAGTTACAAGTGCAATGGCAGGAAATTATAAAGTAAGGGTTTCAAATCGTTGCGGAAGCCAAAGCTCAACGAGTATCTTATCAGTTAATCCTAAATTACTTGTCGATGAAATTACAATTGATAAAACAGGACCTTATTGTTTGAATGAAACGATAGTGTTCACCATTACAGATAATGGTGAAGCAAGTCATTATTTTGCAGAAAATTTAACGACGGGAGAAATTGTTAATCCAATTAGTAATCCTTTCAATTTAGTTGTTACAGATTTAAAGCAAGGTCGTTGGAAGATAACAGCAGAAGCGACTTGTGGTACACGTGTTGATCAAGAATTTGATGTTTACTTATTGGAGGATTTTTCAAATCCTGCAATGGCTGATATTTCAACTTGTATAGGAGAGAATATTCAGTTTGAAGTACAAATACTAGATATTCCAACGAGTTCCGATTTGACTTATGAATGGACAGATCCAGCAGGAAATCCGATTGTAAACAGTCAATCAAGTCTTACTATTAATAATATTCAATTAGCAAACTTGGGAACTTACTCGTGTAAAGTGACTAATCGATGTGGCTATTCAAAGACGATAAATGCTATTTTATCTGCCGATGAGGTGACAACTTCACAAACTGGCTCATCAATTGAATTGTGTGAAGGCATTCTTAATTATCGATTTAATATTGTGTATGAAGGAACTCCTACATTTTCTTGGCATTTTAATGATCCAAGTTCTGCAGTAATTGGGACAGATAGCTTTTATGAAATAGAAGAAGTGAAAGTTAAACATTCTGGTATTTATTATTGTCAGATTACTCTTTCGTGTGGTGATCTTATTACATACCAGAGGGAGTTGGTCGTGAATGAGAATATAAGTGTTATTGAAGATAGTCCAGCTACAATAAATATTTGTGAAGGAAAACAGACTGGATTGAAGATCAGTACAGAAGGACAGGTTAATCAGATTGAGTGGTTTGACCCTTCAGGAAGTGTTATAACATCTGCTATGGGGAAAACAAACATTCAAACAGGCGTTCATAACAGTGCAGGTAGTTTTATCTATAAGTATAAACTTAGTGGCGATTGTAATACAATTGAGGGTGATTTTGAACTTCTTGTTCATGCTAAACCATCTTTAAATTCAATTGCAGATATTAATTCTTGTGAAGGGGATGTTATTCTGAAGATGATTATCACTGGCAGTGATTATTCAACTACAAGTTGGTGGAATGCTGATGAGAGTATCAAACTAAATGATGGTCTTTCTCATACGCTTGTTGATGCAAAATATCCAACAGCTTCCGTAAATTATATTGCTAAGCTTAATACACTTTATTGTGGCGATGTAAGAGCTACAGCTCAAGTGAATATTTATGAACCCATCTCTATTGTATCAAGTTCTAATGTGAATCCTACACCTTGTGTGGGTGAACCATTACGTCTTGTTGTAAATGGTGGCGGTGGCGGATTAATATATAATTGGTATAAGACTGATGCTCCAACTGTGAGTTTATCATCAAATTCTACTCTTGATCTTGGAACGGCTGATCTGACTGATGAGGGGACTTATCGTTGTGAATTGATATCTGCAAATGCTTGTGGGAATCAATTGCTTGAATTTAATGTTGATGTACGTGAACATGCAAGCATTACCATTCATCCAAGTGATGTCTCTTTATGTGAGGGAACAGGTCCAGCTAACTTTTCAGTGAGTGCTGTTGGAGAAGGAAGTCTGACTTATCAATGGTTCGATAAGAATGATAATATCATGATAGGTGAAACGTCTTCAAACCTTCAAATTGTTGATCTTTTAGCGAACAATGGACAAAGCTATTATTGTGAAGTAAGTGGTGACTTTTGTGATGCAGTTGTTTCATTAAAGGCTAGCTTAGAAGTAAAAACGAATGTGAATATTACTGAGCATCCAACAGATATTAAAATTGCTGAAGGTGGAATTGCAATCTTTACAGTTAAGGCAGACGGAACGGAACCGATAACTTATCAGTGGTATTGTGATCCAACTGGGATATTGATAGGAAAAACAACATCGACACTGACTATAAATCCTGCAACAATAGATTTGAATTCTTACAAGTACTATTGTATTGTTAGTAATAGCTGTTCAAGTGAAACAAGTAATAAAGCAGAATTATTAATCGATGCCAATGTTAAAATCAAAAGTCAACCCCAAAATACTGAGGTTTGCGAAGGTGATACTTTTGAATTTATAATTGAACACAAATCACTAAGTGCTGGTAAAACTTGCTATTGGGAATATAGCGATGGTGGAGTATTTATGGCTATAACTAGTTTGACTAATCATACGATTATCTCAGAAGCAAACAAAAGTACTTTACGTATCAGTGATGCAGATATTTCTTTAAATACATATTTGTTTAAAGCAACTGTTGAAGGCTTATCAGATGATGAATCTGATGAGGTGAGTGTTAAAGTTTATCAGCCTATCACATTTGATGCTATAGATGATCTTGAAATTTGTATAGGTGCGGGTGTCAATATTGACTTGAAGAACTTGAATGGTACGGCTCCATATTCTTTCGAATGGAATGAAAATGCACGTTCATGGACAAATTCCTCACTTAATTTAAGCGGAACAGATGCTCTTGATGGGAATTATTCAATTGAAGTGACCAATGGTGTTTGCCCTTCTCATAAAGAAGAGTTTAAACTATCACATTTCGATGAGTTACTTATTAATGATATAATAGGTTCTGACCAGCTGTGTCAGAATACTTCAGAAAAATTAGTGGTTGAGGTTAGTAAAGATGATGCATTGGTCGTCAACTATCAATGGGTTAAAGATGATGATGCTACAATTTTAAGTAGCACTAGTACATACACTGTCGCTGGTCTTGATAAGTCTAGTGGTGCTTTATTTAAGGTCGAAGTTAGCGACGGTTGTATGACTAAAGTAAAAACGAAATTTATTTCAGTAGTTGTTGAGATTGTTGCTACAACAAGTTGGGATGCCGAAAAGAATCTGTGTGTTGGTGATGAGTTTTTATTGGATGCTCAGGTTAGCGGAGACAATCCTACTTATACCTGGACAGCACCTAATGGAAAAATCATTGGCAACGTTTCAAGTTTGAAGATAGATGCTGTTACTGAGGCAGACTCAGGAATTTATAAATGTGAGGTGAGTGGAACTTGTAATGGGTCAGGGAATGTGATTTTTACAACTGAATTGGTCGTTGATACAGCTCCTGTGATCACAACTGGTTTGGATGATTTAAGTCCAGTTTGTGAAGGTGAATATTTGCAATTAGGGCCAATTGTTTTTGATGGTGAGGATGTTACAATAAACTGGATATTGAGTGATGGTAGCCTTGCGTCTATTCATACAAATAGCTTAGGTTTAGATAAGGCTGAGACTAGTGAAGAAGGTAATTATAGAGTAGAAGTTAGTAATGCCTGTGGTGATGATTTTAGTCTAGGCTTTCAGAAAGTCATTGCTATACCAACATTAGTTACAATTCCAAATCAGGAAGCTTGCCAAGGTGAAGATGTTGTGATCAGAGCAGAAACATCAGGAGAGAACCTTACTTATAAGTGGTTTGTTGATGGAATAGAAGATTTGACTTATTCAAGAAAACCAGAATTGAAAATAGAAAATGCTCAAGCTACTGATGCCAATACTATCCGTATTTATGAGCTTGAGTGTCGTGTTAGTAATCTTGATGCTTGTGGGGCTGAGCAGATTGAAAAAGCTCAAGTCGTTGTACATCCCAACACAGTTCTTCAATCGTCACTTAAAAGTGAGGTTGTATATGTGGGCTCTGATTATGAGTTTATTTTAGATGTAGTGGGTAGTAATTTAAAATATGAATGGCATTTTACAAATAAAGATGGCATTGATAAATTGCTCGATGAAACAAGTTCAAAACTGGACTTGCAGAATTTAACTTTGGCTGATGGAGGCGAGTATTCGTGTTATATTGCAGGTGCTTGCGGGAAACGATTTACATCGGGATTTTTGACAATAAAAGATCCTTTAAAGATTATAGATGGCCTAAATAAACTGGCTGATATTGAAAAATGTTTTGGAGATCCTTTAAGCTTAAATATTGAAGTAAAAGGAGAAGTTTATAATATTAATTGGTTTAAAGATGGTCTTAATTTGAATCATCATAATTTGAGTTTTTTTATATCTGAGCTTGATTACGCTGATGCAGCAGAGTATCGCTGTGAAATAAATGGAGAAGGTGCCAGTTTGATTGAAACTGTAAATCTGATTGTGCATAAGCAAACAGTCTTGAATTCTAATCTGAAAGACAAAAAATTATGTGAAGAAGAAAATCTTCTATGGGTAGCTGATGTCGATGGTTCAAACCTGAGCTATGATTGGCAATATAAGGGGAATAGTATCTCTAGTGAGTCATCATTAAATATCTTGAATTTGATGATGGATCAAGCAGGTGAATATCGAGTAGATATTTCAGGAGAATGTGGTGATGTAAATAGTAAAGCACAACTGGAAATTCAGAAACTTCCTTATTATATTAGCCATACTGAAGGTGTTGAAGTTTGTGAAAAAACAGATGAAGTTAGTTTTAGAGTGAATTATGGAGGAGATAAGTTAAGCTATCAGTGGCGTAAAAATGGGATTGATATCGAAGGTGCAGCAAGTTCTGTATTAACAATCCAAAATATTTCTCAAACTGATGCTGGTATATACTCTTGTGAGATAAATTCATCATGTAGTAAAGAAATCATCAGTCCTGACATGATTTTATCAGTTTTTCCAAGCTTACAGATTTTAAGTGAGAGTGGTGATATTGAGATTTGTGATGGTGGAGCTGCAGAGTTTTATGTAGAGGCAGAGGGACGTGATATCCTTTATCAATGGCAATTTAATGGTGAAAACATTATTGGAGCGAATAATTCAAGTTATCAAATCGATAAAAGTTCAATATATAATAGAGGTTATTATACCTGTGAACTTTCTGATAAATGTACATCTAAGCGTTATTCTGATTCTAAACGTCTGGATGTAAATGCACTTCCCAATACTCAGATATATGGTCGTATGGAACTTTGTGTTTTGGAGGATAGAGTGACCTATACAACTTCAATTCAGCCAGATATTAATTACTTGTGGCAAGTTGATGGAGGCGAATTTACAACTGTAAATGAGGGTGCAAAGACCAAAATTACTTGGGGTGAACTTGAAAATGGAAATATTAGTATAAGAATTGTTGATGAAGAAACGGGTTGTTATGCTCAAATTGATTCTCTAGTTACACTTCATTCTTTACCAGAGGTAAATTTGTCAGCACTGGATTCACATGGTTTGTGTGAATCTGAGTTTCAGTTGAAAGGCGGGTTTCCAGAAGGTGGTATTTATTGGGTAAATGGTGTACGAGAAAGATCTTTTGATCCCAATTTAGGACATGGTGAATACCCAATTCGTTATTCATATACTGATGAGAACGGTTGCTCAAATACGACTGATGAGAAGATAATGAAAATAGATTCATTGCCAGTTGTTAAGGCTATTGAAGATGTTCATGTTGGGGCATGTAAAAGCAAACAATTGTGGGCTGAAACTAAAATGAATAATATAAAATGGTCTCCAAGTCGCTATTTAGATGATCCGAATTCGAAAACACCCTTATTTACATCAGGAGAGTCTGAAAGATATGTGGCTTTTGTGGTTGATAAGCATGGTTGCTTAGGAACCGATATTGTAAATGTCAATGTGGCTCCACTTCCAGTAATAACAACGATTAATGATACAATTATAGGACAATGTAAGTCATTGGTTTTAGCAACAGATATTGTTGGAGAGATTGTTGAGATTAATTGGGTGTCCGACAAGGATCAGTTGAGTAAATCGACAGTTCGCGATCCTCAATTAGAGAATTTGTCTGTTGGGATTCATAATTTCACAATAAATGTTAGTGATATGTATGGTTGTGTTGCTTCAGGCTCTGTAGAAGTTGATGTTAGGGCGAATCCAGAAATAGGCGAATCGAAATTCCTCTGCGAAGGAGAAAGTTTGGAAATCAATACCCGCAACATGGAAAATGCTGTGTGGAATGATGGTTACACCGCATGGGATAGAACGATTGATCAACCTGGAGATTATGCATTAAGTGCCAGTAACGAATTTGGCTGCGTGGAAACACAAGTGATAAAAATGAACCCAACTCCTATTATTAATCTAAGAGATACGCTTATTTTTGAAGGGGAATCGGTTGTTTTAAATCCAGGTTTAAATGAAAATTATGGTCCATATATTTATGATTGGGACACGGGTGATGTGACCACAGAGCTGGAAGTGTTTGAATCGAATACATATCGATTGTCAGTTGAAGATGGAAATGGTTGTGTTGCTATAGATTCTGCAATTGTAGTGGTAAAACCTATTGGGATAGAATCACCTAATGCATTTACGCCTGGATCAGGAAATGAGAATGATCGTTTTTACTTAAAGAAAATCAATATCGAAGAGACTTTCGAACTCTATGTTTATAATCGCTGGGGTGAACTCATGCATAGAACATCAGAAGCAGGATATAGTGGTGGGTGGAATGGGACATATCGAGGTGAAAAATGTCCTACAGGTGTCTATGTTTGGATTTTAATTCTAAATGGTGAAGCTACTGAAAAGGGGCATATGGTCTTAGTTCGTTAAGTTTTTGATTTCTGAAAAAATAGGAATATCTTACAGTAAGAAATAATTTGTTTAGTTTATAAATAATAAAGGAAATAATTGTTCTTTTGTAGTCTGTTTTATAGACTATATAAAAATTATAATTGCAATAACATAACGGTAAAATTACATGAATAAGCTTATACTCTCTATTATCTTTTTTGTTTTTGGAATAAGCTTAGTAGGCAGTGCGCAGGACATTCGTTTTTCCCAATTTTATGCGAATAAGCTTTATTTAAATCCAGCACTAGCAGGTTCAAGTGACCACGCTAATATAAGTTTGAATTATCGTAATCAATGGCCTAATTTGGATTATCCATACGTGTCTTACAGTTTTTCATATGATAATTTCTTTTCGAATTTAAACGGGGGATTAGGTCTTCTTGTTATGCAAGATGATCAGGGTGATGGAGCTATTACAACGACTTCATTTTCGGGTGCTTATTCATTCTTTTTACGAATAAATAGTGATTTGGTTTTTCGACCTGCAATTCAAGCTGCTTTAATACAGAAAAAATTAAATTTCAAAAATTTAATTTTCCCCGATCAGGTTTCACCCATTTATGGAGATGTATTTCCTCATAATACATCTGGAGATCCAAGCAATAGAAGTTGGAATGGGATGGACTTTTCAGTGGGTATAATGGCCTATTTCAAAAACTACTATTTTGGTGCAGCAGCCAGTCACGTCAATCAGCCTAACCTTAGTTTTGATGACTTTGAGGATGATCAATTGAACGCTAAATATACATTTCATGCAGGAGCAGAATTTGTATTGTCTGGAGACATTAGAGGTAATGGTTTGGTTCTAGCACCTGCTTTATTATTTCAAAAACAGGGTGAGTTTACCCAAATGAATTATGGAATGTACTTGAGTAAGAGTTCTTTAGTTTTTGGATTTTGGTTCAACCAAAATTTTCAGTTGAATTATGATGCTGTTATTTTGATGGCAGGTATTGTTACCGATAGATTTAAGTTAGCCTATAGCTATGATTATACCATAACTCAGTTGGTTCAGACCAATACAGGAGCACATGAATTATCATTTTCATTCCCATTAGTTATAGAGAAACGTAAAAGGAGACGTCGACCTAACCGAGTACGATATCCACAATTCTAGAACAAAAAAAAGTAGGCTCATTCCTTTGAATGAGCCTGTTTTTTATCAATTAATTGATAGTTATTTAATACGTTCGATATATTTCGTTCGAATTTGTTTAAGCATATCAATATTTAAATTCTCCGCATAAATACGAATGATATCAATAGCTTTAAAATGGTCGTAAATAAAGCCAACCGAGGCATCAAAATGTAGCAAGTCCATATTATACTTCACCTGCTTGGTAAGCTGTCCAAATTCATCCCATGAAAGGTATTTTGGGATTTTAAAGTAACCATGATTGGCCTCGACGGTATCCAAATAAAAATTATCGTCTACTTGTTCCAAAGAGAAGAATTTATTTAAGCGAGTTATTCCTTTAGGGTGATTAAATTTTGAAGGTTTATCCTTAAAATTAATACCTAGAGAAACGTAATATGCTTGTAATTCCTTGATATCTGCATATTGCTCAATATGACGAACTCGAATAACATTGTAAACGGTATTGAAAATAGTAATCGTACCCAGTGCAGCATGATACTTTTTATTGGTATCAGCCATTATTTGTTGAGTAGCACGAGTGAATTGCTCCAAATCGTAATATTTGTCAGTTACCAAGTAGATATAATGAGGTGTGATATCCTTTTGTAAGTTGTCGTAATATTCATAAAATCCAGGGAATGGATTCAATGATTCAAGGACGAAAGTATTGGGAAGTACGGCACCTTCAATAAGCTCAAAGGCTTCTTCTTTTATAAGGCTTCCATATTTAATTTGAGTGGTTTCAGTCATATATAAGAGGGATTTAGTGGTACTTAATTAGTTGAATTCTTTGGTTGCAGCTTGTCACGAGTATTCCTTTAAACTTAGCGAAAAATGAGAGAAGAAACAAGAACTCAAAGTCTTTTTTTATTGATCTCTGGTGAAGACTAATTCCGTATCTGTCGAAAGATGAGGGTTGAATACGTAGCCATCAGAATTAAATGCTTTTAGATATTCTGGATCTAGAATCTTATTCTGGATGATAAAGCGAGTCATCAGCCCTCGTGCTTTCTTTGCAAAGAAACTGATTACTTTATACTGGCCATTCTTTAAATCCTTAAAAACGGGTGTGATAATTTCTGCTTTAATAATCTTTTTATTTATAGACTTGAAGTATTCATTTGATGCTAGATTTATAAGATATTTATCTTTATTTTCCTTTAGTGTTTTATTGATTTCATTGGTAATCTGATCCCCCCAAAACTCATATAAATTATTCCCTTTTGTAGTTTGGAGTTTCTTACCCATTTCTAATCGATAAGCTTGAATCAAATCAAGAGGTCTTAATACACCATAAAGCCCTGAAAGAATACGTAATTTTTTTTGAGCTGTTTGCAATTCAGTATCACTTAAACTTTCTGCATCAAGCCCCGTATATACATCACCTTTAAAGGCAAGTATAGCTTGTTTCGCATTTTCTATATCGAATGGTAATTGCCAGTTTACAAAACGTTCGAAGTTAAGCTGGGCCAATTTTGGACTAATACCCATAAAATCGGCAATCTCATCGGTGGAGAGCTTTCGAAGTTGCTTAATAAGAGATTGAGACTCCTTTAAAAAAGTAGCTTCAGAATAGTTTTGAGTTGAGCTTTTAGTTTCGAAATCCAGAGATTTAGCTGGTGATATCAGGATTAACATATATTGATTTTTTGATTTTATAAATCTAAGATATGTGATTTGAAACAGATATACTAATTGAGTTTTTTGATGTTCATATTGGTCTTGTTGATATATGCTTTATCTTACTAATATGAAAAAAAGCAGATGACTGGCATCTGCTTTAAAAACTCTATCTCTAAATGATATTTTTTAGATGTTTTGATTAGGGTATAAAGATTCCCACCACTGATTTTTATCTTTTAGGTGCTTAGCAAAATATGCAAAAATGGTATTGTTCCATAAAATACGTTGCGTATAATTTAAAACCTGATGGTTCTGATCTTTCACCTGAATAAAATCAACCTCCTTACCTAGTAGTTTAAGCGCCTGGTACATTTGAATACTTTCACCCAAAGGGACATTGGTATCAACACTTCCGTGAATAAGAAGCATAGGAGTTGTTACTTTATCAGCGTTGAATAAAGGACTTTGATCTACATATAATTTTCGATGACTCCATGGGAATGATTTTCCAGAAGCGTTTATACTATATGTGTAACCCCAGTAGCCTTCGCCCCAATATGAGGTGATGTCACTAATTCCCGCATGTGAAATTGCAGCAGCAAAAATATCTGTTCTTGTTTGAAGTAACATGGTCATGAATCCACCATATGATGCACCAATACACCCAATTTTATCAGCGTCGACAAATGAGTGAGAAGCAATAAATTTCTTGGTTCCTTCAATGATCTCATCAGCAGTTGTGATTCCCCAATTATTCTGGTGTTCTGCAGAAAATTCTTGACCAAAGCCAGTGGCGCCACTTGGTTGTAGTAAATAAACCACATAGCCCATTGCAGCATATAAGTTTAAAGGGTAACGACCACCAAAACTACGTTCTACAGGAACGGTTCCAGCATAGTAATTTACAATCATTGGATACTTCTTATTCGCATCGAAATTTGGAGGATAATAAACACGACCTATAATTGTTTTACCATCTTTTTTAGTGAAGTTCCAATCTTCAGTTTTTCCAAACTTAACATGATTGAATTTCTCTTCCTCTGGATTAACCAGATTAGTAGATTCTTTTTTATTCAAGTCATAAATGTAAGCTTGGTATGGACTCGAAATGTTGCAGGCAATATAGGATAGACTAGAACCATTTGTTGCGATATTAAAACTCTTAACAACATCGCTCTTGATATTTAATTTTGTGAAAACCTTGTTTGAAAGATCATACTCAAACAGTCTAACGTAATCTTCATCATTAGCTTTAAAGTAAATATTGCCATCTTTTTTATTCCAAACAGTACTAACTATTGCAGGATCGAAATTGTATGAAATTGGGTCAACTTTTGTTGTTTTCAGATCCATGATATATAACTGACCATCGTAGTTATTGGCTAATTTCTGTTTCCCAATATTCTCACCTAGTTTACCAAAGCAAGATGGACCAGCTTGAACCAATATTCTCGAATTGTCAGGAGAATATTGGGCAGAGCCTCCAAATAATTTATCTTTCCAAATGGAATCTATTTCAAAAGTTTTAAGATTCATTTGATAAAGATTCTGCTTACTGTACGGATACTCTTTATAGTCAGGTTTCGATTGGGAAAAGATAATATGTTCGCTATCAGAACTAATGTCATTCAGTTGGGTTGAAAGGGTACCATACGTCAACCTTTGTTTGACTCCACTTTTCACATTAAGCTTGTATAAGAAGCTGCGGTATCTAAATCCAGGTAAGCGATCTTCCATGCCCTGAACCTTTCTTATTTTCCATTCCTTGGAATGATCTTTGGCTTGTGAATAAATAATATTTTTTGTATCAGGAGTCCAACGGTAAGATTCAAAATCAGAGATGTGGCTAGCAATTTCCATTTCTTGACCTTTGTCTAAATCAAAAACAAAAAGAGAAGTTTCTCCATTGTATTTTTTTGAATAAGAAAGCTTATTGCCTAGAGGTAACCATTTTATTTGTGATAGACTACTTCCTCGAAAAGTGTGAATAATTTTACCATCATGAATCGATTGAATAATTTTCCATCTCTCTGTTTTATCAGATGGAGGTAAACTACGTGAATATGAAATTAAAGCATATTCTCCATTTGCGGAAAGTACAGATGAGTTTACTTTTTTGCCATCAAGAATCTTATTGATCGTAATGAATTGGTCTGCTGAAGTCGAAATTTTAAAATCATCCTTTACCCATCCATCCTCAGCTTTTAATTGAACTTTGAATGTGTTGTTTTTATTATGAGAAAGGGATTTTATTATAAGGCAGTGCTTGCCCGGTTCTAAAGCTATATCAGAACTTAGTTCTTTAGCGACTTTATCGTCCTGTTTATAATGCGATGCAATTTTTTTTCCATCCAGATATATTTCAAGCATTGGGAAAGTCTCAACAATTAGTTTGGCTTTACTCCAGTCTTCTACTTCGATATATGTCGAGTAATAGTTTAGGTGATTATCTGAACCATTTGCATTTAAGTATCCCTTTTTAGAAAGTTTAGCTTTTGTCCATTTTAGTTGAAGTTGATTCCAATTTAAGATATCATTTTCTTCCGGTTTTAATACTTCAAGGTTGATGTAACTTTCAATAAGTAAATCTTTTAATTGAAACCTTTTATTTTCAATATTCAAAGAGTTATAAAAGGCTGGTAGTAAAACAGTAGCAGCCTCAGATTGTAACCAATTTTTTAAATCAATTAATTGAAAATCTGTTTTTTTCTTAGCCATACTACTCAAATTAAATATGAGGATTAAACTAAGAATGGAGAGAAGTTTATTCATGTGTTTGTTTTAAATTAAGCTTAATAAAAGTTCAATATTACAAATTATACTTGCTATAAAAAAGAAGATAGCTTAAGCTCATAATTATTTTGTTTTACACTTGATTATATTTGAAGTACAATGAGGAAAGAAAATGATTTTCCACCACGAGAATTTGAAGAATAGGGTTTCGGTTTGGCTATATCTAACAAAATTATGACCCTGATTGGTGGTGAAATTTGGATTGAATCGAAAGTTGGAAAAAAGGGGCGAAATTTATATTTACCATACCTAAGGTAAAAGAAGGAAATAAGTAACTAACGGATTAGAAATAAAAAAGCCGAAACTTAATTGTTTCGGCTTTCTCTTTATTATCGTTTTTCCATCAGGACTATATTCTCCACATGGTGTGTGTGCGGGAACATGTCGACAGCTTGAATTTTAGTTACTTTATAAGCGTGATCCATCATCTCTAAATCGCGAGCTTGTGTGGCAGAATTGCAACTCACATAAACAATTCGATTTGGAGCTGCCTGAAGTATTGTTTCAACCACATCGGTGTGCATACCAGCGCGTGGTGGGTCAACAATCATCATATCAGGATGGCCATGTTCAGCAATGAATTCAGCATTCAGGACATTTTTCATATCACCAGCAAAGAATGATGTGTTGTTAATGTCATTGATTTCAGAATTCAATTTTGCATCTTCAATTGCTTCTGGTACATATTCAATACCAATTACTTTTTTAGCCTGACGAGCCACGAAGTTGGCAATGGTTCCGGTTCCTGTATATAAGTCGTAAACGACCTCGTTCTTTTGGATATTGGCAAACTCACGGGTTTTGTTATAAAGCTCGTAAGCCTGTTCCGAGTTAGTTTGGTAGAATGATTTTGGTCCGATTTTGAATTTTAAATCTTCCATTTGTTCGAAGATATGATCCACACCTTTGTATAGAATCACATCCTGATCGCCAATTGTATCGTTACCTTTTTCGTTTATAACGTACATCAATGAAGTAATCTCAGGGAATTTCTCAGCTAAATGAGCCATAAGACCTTCGCGTTTCTCCACATCTTCGTAATAGAAAACAACAATAACCATCACATCGTCTGTTGTAGATGTTCTAATGATAAGGGTACGAAGGAAACCTTCTTGATTTCTGATATCGAAAAAGCTTAAGTCGTTGGCAAAAGCATATTCTTTTACCGCTAAACGAACTGCATTAGATGGCTCAGCTTGTAGGTGACATTTGTTGATATCAACGATTTTGTCGAAAAGGCGAGGCACGTGAAAACCAAGTGCTGGTGTGCGATCAATTTCATCTTCACTGTTAATCTCGTCAAAAGTAAGGTAACGCTTGTTCGAGAATGTAAACTCTAGTTTGTTACGGTAGAATTCTGTCTTTGCAGATGGCAAAATAGCATTTGCTTCAGGCAATTCAATTTTACCTATTCGACTTAAGTTGTCAAGAACTTCTTGTTGCTTGAATTTAATTTGTTCCTCGTATGGCAAATTTTGCCACTTACACCCACCGCAAATTCCAAAATGCTCACAAAAAGCATCTACGCGTAAGTCTGAATATTTGTGAAATACAACAGGATGACCTTCCATAAAACTTTTACGTTTCTTTGTTACCTGTACATCCACAACATCGCCTGGTATCACGTTGGTTACAAACACAACTTTATCATCAACCTTAGCAATGGCCTTTCCTTCGGCTGCTAACTTTATAATTTCAATGTTTTCCAGTAAGGGTTTTTTATTTCTGTTACGTCCCACTTTGTATTTCTTTTAAGATTTGGCTGCAAAGATAGTAAAATAGTCATGAGTTGTTGATGTGATGGTCTGTTGATGTGATGGTTTGATAATTTCCATCAATCTAAGTTTGTACATAGATTAAAAGGCATTAGAATTCTAATATCTACATACTTCGTATTATCTTTGCCACCCTAACACATAAACATTTCATTTTCGATGATATCAATTAATAATCTTATAGTAGAGTTTGGTGGTTTTACACTTTTTAAAGACGTTACTTTTATCGTTAATTCTCTTGACCGTATTGGTTTGGTAGGGAAGAATGGTGCTGGGAAATCTACACTCTTGAAAATTTTTGCTGGTAAGCAAGAAGCTTCGAAAGGAACTGTAAGTATCCCCAATGAGATTAAGATCGGATATTTGCCTCAACAGATGCTTCATGAAGATGGTAGAACTGTGATTGAAGAAGCTCTTACGGCTTTTGAAGAGGTGATTCAGCTGGAGAAGGAAATTGGACAGATTAATAATGAAATTGCAGAGCGAACTGATTATGAGTCGGAAGCTTACATGAAATTGATTAATCGATTGACTGAAAAGAACGATCGATTTCATATGATGGGAGGAGAGAATATTCAAGCTGAAGCAGAACGTACGCTTCTTGGACTTGGATTTTTGCGCAAAGATTTCACACGTCAAACCAATGAGTTTAGTGGTGGATGGCGTATGCGTATCGAATTGGTGAAAATCCTTCTACGACGTCCAAATGTATTTCTACTGGATGAGCCTACCAATCATTTGGATATTGAATCGATTCAGTGGTTAGAAGATTTCTTGAAGACTTATCCGGGAGCTGTCGTTCTGGTTTCTCACGACAGGGCTTTTCTTGATGCGATTACCAATCGTACGGTAGAAATATCAGTCGGGAAAATTTACGATTATAAAGTCTCTTATACAGAGTATATCCAACTACATGCCGAACGACGTGAGCAACAAATGAAAGCCTACGTTAATCAGCAAAAGATGATTAAAGATACAGAGGATTTTATTGAGCGTTTTAGATATAAAGCATCCAAGTCTGTTCAGGTACAATCGCGGGTAAAACAACTAGAAAAGGTTGATCGTATAGAAATTGATGAGGTTGATAATTCAACATTGAGTTTGAAATTTCCACCAGCGCCTCGTTCAGGCGATTTGGTTTGTCAGGTTAAAGGATTGAGTAAATCCTACGGCGATAACTTGGTTTTAAATGATCTAGAATTTGTAATTGAACGAGGTGAGAAGTTAGCCTTTGTCGGTAAAAACGGTGAGGGAAAGTCAACTCTGGTGAAAGTGCTGATGGGAGAAGTGGATCACACAGGAATTTGCAAACTCGGGCATAATGTTAAGATTGGATATTTTGCTCAAAATCAGGCTATGATGCTTGATGAGAATAAAACGGTTTTCGATACGATTGATGATGTTGCTGTAGGCGATGTGAGAACTAAGATCCGAAATATTCTGGGAGCATTCATGTTTGGTGGTGAGGATATAGACAAGAAGGTTAAAGTTTTATCTGGAGGAGAACGTTCTCGTTTAGCCATGATTCGTTTATTGCTTGAACCAGTCAACTTGCTTGTTCTTGATGAGCCAACCAATCATCTCGATATGAAATCGAAGGATGTGTTGAAAGAAGCTCTTCTGAAATTCGATGGAACTGTTATCGTTGTTTCTCACGATAGAGAATTTCTTGATGGTTTATCTTCTAAAGTTTATGAGTTTACCAATAAGCAAGTTAAAGAGCACTTGGGCGGTATTTATTCATTTCTTCAGAATAAGAAGATGGATAATATGCGCGAGCTTGATCGAAAGAAACAAGTAGCAAGTGAAGAAACAGTAGACGTTGTTCTATCTGAAAATAAGCAGAATTATCTGGAGCGTAAAGAAATGAGTAAGCAAATTTCTAAGCTGGAAAGAAATGTGAGTAAGAGTGAAGAAATGATTGCTGAATATGAGGAGAAGATTGTCGAAATTGAAGCTTTATTAACTGACCCTAAGAATCAAGATCAGCAAATGTTTAAGGCTTACGATGAGGCTAAAAAGAATCTAGAGGATGAAATGACCAATTGGGAAAACAAGAATGAAGAGCTTGAGAACTTGATCATTGAAAAAGGTGAATAAGTCAACCAATTAAAATATTATTGATCAAACTCTGATCATTAGATATGAAAAAAGCCCGATGTGAATCGGGCTTTTCTTTTATAATAGACTAGAGTTAATTTCTAGTTTTTCGCTTCTTTTGGTAATAAAACTTTTCTAGAAAGTTTTAGTTTACCTGTCTTAGGATCGATACCAATAAGTTGTACTTCAACAATATCTCCTTCTTTCAATACTTCGTCAACTGTGTTTAGTCTACGATGCTCGATTTCAGAAATGTGTAGTAAACCATCTTTACCAGGAAGAACTTCGACGAAAGCACCAAAAGCAACAATCGATTTTACTTTTCCTTTGTAAATTGTTCCAACCTCAGGAATAGCAGTAATCCCTTTGATACGACCTAATGCAATATCAATAGCTTCTCTGTTATTAGCTGAAATATCAACGTGACCTTTTCCGTCAACTTCTTCGATAACAATAACCGCACCTGAAGTTTCTTGAATCTCTTGAATAATCTTACCACCTGGTCCGATTACAGCACCAATCATATCCTTAGGAATAACAAGTGATACAATTCTTGGGGCGTGATCTTTAAGATCTTGGCGAGGTTCAGCGATAGTCTCAGAAATTTTATCTAAGATATGAAGACGACCTGCGCGAGCTTGCATCAATGCTTGCTCTAAAACTTCGTAAGGTAATCCGTCAACTTTAATGTCCATTTGTGTCGCAGTAATACCATCTCTGGTACCTGTTACTTTAAAGTCCATATCACCCAAGTGATCTTCATCACCTAGAATATCCGAAAGAATAGCATATTTCTCAGCACCTTCAGTAGAAATTAATCCCATTGCGATACCAGTAACTGGTTTCTTCATTTGGATACCTGAATCCATAAGTGCTAATGTACCTGCACAAACAGTTGCCATTGAAGACGATCCGTTTGACTCTAGTATGTCTGATACGATACGAATAGCGTAAGGACACTCATCAGGAAGCATATTTTTAAGAGCACGATGTGCTAGGTTACCATGACCAACTTCACGACGAGAAAGTCCACGAGAAGGACGTGCATCACCAGTAGAGAAAGGAGGGAAGTTATAGTGAAGAGTGAATTTCTCTTTCCCACGGAAAAGTACATCATCAACCATCTTCTCATCTAACTTAGTACCTAATGTTACTGAAGTTAAAGATTGAGTTTCACCACGAGTAAACACAGCAGAACCGTGAGCACCTGGAAGGTAATCAATCTCAGACCAGATAGGACGAATTTCGTCAGTCTTACGACCATCTAAACGAACTCTATCTTCAAGAACCATTTCTCGAATAGCATCCTTTTCCACATCGTGGAAGTAGCGTCCGATTAGGCTCATTTTAATCTCTGAAGCGTCTTTCCCTTCAGAATATTCAGCTACAAACTCTTCTTTTACAGCTGCAAATGAATCTGAACGTTCGTGCTTGTTTGGGTTTTGAAGTCTTGCAACTTCTAATACTTTTGCATAAGTTTTGTCAACGATTAACTGACGAAGCTCTTCGTCGCTATCTTCGTGACAATACTCTCTTTTCTTTGTGTTTCCAACTGCTTCTGCCAATTCAACTTGAACTTGACACTGAATTTTAATGGCTTCGTGAGCGACTTTGATAGCTTCAAGCATCTCTGCTTCTGAAACTTCTTCCATCTCACCTTCAACCATCATGATATTATCCTTGGTTGCAGCAACCATGATTTCCATATCAGAAATAGCTAATTGCTCACGATTTGGATTGATCATGAATTCGCCATTGACTCTAGCCACACGAACCTCAGAAATAGGCTCTAGGAATGGAATGTCAGATACTGCAATAGCTGCAGAGGCTGCAAGACCAGCAAGAGCATCAGGCATGTCGTTTGCATCAACAGAAATCAAGCTAATTGATACGAAAGTATCAGCGTGGTAATCTGAAGGGAATAATGGACGTAGGGCACGGTCCACAATACGACAAACTAAAATTTCGTAATCAGAAGGGCGACCTTCTCTTTTCATAAATCCACCAGGGAAACGACCTAGTGCACTAAATTTTTCTTTGTAGTCAACTGACAAAGGCAAAAAGTCAACATCTTGCTTTGCATTTTTGGCAGATACTACAGTAGCTAACAACATGGTCTTACCCATTTTTACTACAACAGCTCCATCAGCTTGTTTTGCTAATTTTCCTGTTTCAATTGTGATGGACCTTCCATCACCTAATTCAATTGTTTTTTCGATTACATTCATCATTTGTAGTTTTATTCAAACTTATATTCGGATAAGGCTAGATGTTGCCGTTCTTAAATAAAAAAAGCAATCCCGATTGCTCAGGATTGCTAATATTTTAGATATTACTTACGCATTTTTAATGCCAAAATAATAGCACGGTATCTTTCAATATCTTTTGCTTTTAAGTAATCTAATAGGCTTCTTCTTTTACCTACTAGTAATTGCAGCGCACGTTGGGTACTGTAATCTTTTCTATTTTTCTTTAGGTGCTCTGTTAAGTGAGCGATACGGTAAGAAAATAAAGCGATCTGAGATTCTGCAGCCCCAGTGTCTTTATTAGACTTTCCGTATGTTTCGAAAAGCTCTTGCTTTTTTTCTGCTGATAAATACATAGTACTTAAAATTAAATTGGTTTTGTTTGAACTATTAATTTGGCAAAAGTAAGGATTTATTTTTATAAATCAATAAGCTTGCTTTGTTGTTTTCTTTGAGAAACTTAAAGATCTCAATAAAGAGGATGATTAAGTTCGATGATAATAAAAATAGAAGCCTCGAAACATAGATTCGAGGCTTCTTAATTATATGAATTGTTTTGTAATAGAAATTATTCTACTTCAACATGCTCATCAATATAGTTTTCAAGAGGCGCACAACTACACATTAAGTTTCTATCTCCATGAGCATCATCAACACGAGATACTGATGGCCAGAACTTATTGTCAGCAACCCATTTCAATGGATAAGCCGCTTTCTTACGAGAGTATGAATGGTTCCACTCATCAGCAGTTAATACCATGTGAGTATGTGGAGCGTGTTTAAGAACGTTGTCTTGAGCATCAGCAATACCATCTTCAATTTCCTTCATTTCGCCATTGATTCGAGCCAATGCTTCAACGAAACGATCAAGTTCTTCTAATGGCTCACTTTCAGTAGGCTCTACCATAAGTGTTCCGTGAACTGGGAAAGAAAGAGTAGGCGCGTGGAAACCGTAGTCCATTAAACGCTTCGCGATATCACCATCAGTAATACCAACTGTTTTATTAAATTCTCTACAGTCGAAAATCATTTCGTGACCAACACGACCTTTATCTCCTTTGTAAAGAATCTTAAAACCAAGTTTTTCGAATGAAGAAGCAAGGTAGTTAGCATTTAAGATAGCCATCTTAGTTACTTCTTCTAAACCAGAAGTACCCAACATAGCGATATAACCGTAAGTAATAGGCAATACACTAGCCGATCCGAAAGGAGCAGCAGCTACAGCAGTAATTGCATTCTTACCTCCAGTTTCAATCACTTTGTGCGAAGGTAAGAATTGAACCAAGTGTTCAGCAACACCAATAGGACCAACTCCAGGACCACCACCACCGTGAGGAATAGCAAATGTTTTATGTAGGTTCAAGTGACAAACGTCAGCGCCAATAGCACCTGGGTTTGTTAATCCAACCTGAGCATTCATATTAGCACCATCCATATAAACCTGTCCACCATTTTCGTGAATCAAGTTCATCATTTCTTTGATACCAGTTTCGAATACACCATGTGTAGAAGGGTAGGTAATCATGTAAGCACATAGATTATCCTTGTGTTTCTCAGCCTTAGCTTTTAAGTCTTCGAAATCAACATTACCTTTTTCATCACACTTAACAACGACTACTTTCATACCAGCCATTGTTACTGTAGCTGGGTTGGTACCGTGAGCCGAAGCAGGGATCAATACAACATTTCTATGACCTTCGCCACGAGAAATATGGTATTCACGAATTACTAATAAACCCGTGTATTCACCAGCAGCACCAGAGTTTGGCTGTAATGTACATCCAGAAAAACCTGTAATTACAGATAACCATTTCTCAAGTTCAGTAATGATTTGCGTATATCCTTCAGCTTGATTAATTGGAATGAATGGGTGAAGTCCACCGAATTCAGGCCAACTGAGTGGTAGCATTTCAGCAGCAGCATTCAATTTCATGGTACAAGAACCTAGGGAGATCATCGAAGTGTTTAGTCCGATATCTTTTTTCTCAAGGTTTTTGATGTAACGCATCATTGCTGTTTCAGAATGGTAGCGGTTGAATACATCTAATATAAGGTATTCGCTTGTACGAGCTAATTTCTCATCGAAATATAGCTTGTCTTCCATTGCTGTTTCAGCAACTTCAGCTTTGTTAGCTGCTTTTGCAAAAATATTTAGGATTGTATTTAATTCTAAATCGCTAATTTTTTCATCAGTAGAAATACCAACAGTTGTATCGTTGATGTAACGGAAGTTCATCTCTTTTTCAAGAGCTGCCGCACGAATCGCTTCCATTGAAACTCCAGCAGGTAATACAATCTCAAGCGTATCGAAATAGTTCTCGATATTTTGAGTGTAACCTAATGCTTTTAATCCTTCAGAAAGGAAACCAGCTGCTGAGTGAATATGTGTAGCAATACGCTTGATTCCTTTTTGTCCGTGATAAGTCGCGTAAAAGCCAGCCATCGTAGCTAAAAGAGCTTGAGCTGTACAGATATTTGATGTTGCTTTTTCACGTTTGATATGCTGCTCTCGTGTTTGAAGAGCTAAGCGAAGTGCTGGGTTGCCCTGTGCATCTTTGGTTACACCAATGATACGTCCGGGAATGGTACGTTTGTAAGCTTCACGACAAGCCATGAAAGCTGCGTGAGGACCACCATATCCCATAGGAACACCAAAACGCTGAGAAGAACCTACAACGATATCAGCTCCCCACTCACCTGGAGCAGTAAGTAATGCTAAACTCATAAGATCGGCAGCAACAGCAACTAATGCATCAGTTCCGTGCGCTTTTTCTACGAATTCAGTGTAATCTTCAACGCTACCATTAGCAGCCGGATATTGGATGATAGATCCGAATACTGTGTCAGTAAATTCGAAAGTTTTGTAATCACCAACAACAAGTTCAATACCTAGAGGTTTAGAACGAGTAACAAGCACATCTAGTGTTTGAGCAAAAATGTTTTCGTCAACAAAAAGAATATTGGCATTCGCCTTTTTCTTTGCTCTTGAACGTAAACTATGCATCATATACATGGTTTCACCTACAGCAGTTGCTTCATCAAGAAGTGAACTGTTTGCTAAATCCATCTTGGTTAGATCCAATACGACAGTTTGAAAGTTCAAAAGAGCTTCCAATCTCCCTTGAGAAACTTCAGCTTGGTATGGTGTATAAGGTGTATACCACCCCGGATTTTCCAATACGTTGCGAAGAATCACCGGAGGAGTGATTGTGTCATAATAGCCTTGACCAATAAATGTTCTGAATAATTTATTTTTAGCAGCAATACCTTTTATTTTCGCTAGATATTCATTCTCAGTTAAAGCTTCTGGTAGATCCAAAGCTTTAGTTAAACGAATATCAGAAGGGATTGTTTCTTCAATTAGGGCATCTAACGAGGATGCGCCAACAGTTTCCAACATTGTTTTGATATCGCCGTTGCGAGGTCCAATGTGACGGGAAACAAACTTTTCGGTTGCCATATTCTTGTAAAAATTTTAGTGTTTGTGTAAAAAAGATTCACCTTAATTTGCGTGCGTAAATGTAGCAAAAGATTTAGTATTACATCGATTGCAAATTAGAAATAACTTTTCTGTTTTTCAACATTTCTTTTATCTGAAAACAAGAAGTTTAGTGTGATATATGTTGATGATTATTTGATGAAAACTAATGATTTTCTATATCTTCATGCAGCTTTTGTTCTTAGGATGTCAAAAGCGAGCTAGATTAGACGATTGAGATGTGTTATTTTTTTAGATTTCTTGTGCTCAAATTTTAAAGGCTAATCTATTTTTAATGGTATATTTGTAATTCAATTTTTCAAAATGGTAGAACTAAAAGAAGGTGATAAAGCTCCAGTGTTCTCTGGTGTAAATCAAGATGGTAAGGTTTTGAAATTATCTGATTTTAAGGGAAAAAGATTGATCCTATACTTTTACCCTAAAGATAATACCCCCGGATGTACTGCGGAATCGTGTAATTTGAATGAAAATTACGATGAACTAACAAAGCATGGTTTCGAGGTTGTAGGAGTGAGTCCTGATGAAGCTGGAAAGCATCAGAAATTTATTGCCAAATATGACTTGGCTTTTAATCTGATTGCTGATACTGAAAAGGAAATGCTAGAAGCTTATGGTGCTTGGGGAGAGAAAAAACTCTATGGTAAAGTTTATGATGGCGTTTTGCGATCAACATTTGTTATTTCAGGAAATGGGGTGATTGAAAAAGTTTTTAAGAAGGTTAAAACAAAAGATCATACCAATCAAATTTTAACAGAATTGGGAATTCAATTTTAAAGAAAATCATACTGGTTTTATAAAGTTTATAAAAAATTAATAATACATATAGATATGGCAACTAAAGATATTGCAGAGATTAATAAAGAAAAGCTGAAAGCACTTCAGTTAACCATGGATAAAATTGATAAAACCTACGGTAAAGGTGCTATCATGAGAATGGGTGATGAGGCTGTAGTTGATTTGCCAGCTATTTCATCAGGTTCACTTTCATTGAATATGGCTTTGGGAATAGGTGGTTTTCCTCAAGGGCGTATTGTCGAGATTTATGGACCTGAGTCATCAGGTAAAACAACACTGGCAATTCATGCTATGGCAGAAGTTCAGAAAGCTGGTGGTATTGCTGCTTTTATCGATGCTGAGCATGCTTTTGATCGTTTCTATGCAGAAAATTTAGGTGTTGATATTGAGAATTTATTAATCTCACAGCCAGACAATGGCGAGCAAGCACTTGAGATTGCAGATCAGTTGATTCGTTCTTCAGCTATTGATTTGGTTGTTATTGACTCTGTTGCAGCTTTGACTCCTAAGGCGGAGATTGAAGGTGAGATGGGTGAATCTAAAATGGGACTTCAGGCTCGTTTGATGTCACAAGCTTTGCGTAAGCTTACAGCTAATATTAGCAAAACGAAGACAACTTGTATGTTCATTAACCAGTTGCGTGAAAAGATTGGTGTTATGTTCGGGAATCCTGAGACAACAACAGGTGGTAATGCTCTTAAGTTCTACGCTTCGGTTCGTTTGGATATTCGTCGTATTGGTCAGATTAAAGATGGTGATGAAATTCAAGGTAACCGTACTCGTGTTAAGGTTGTTAAAAATAAGGTTGCTCCTCCGTTTCGTAAGGCTGAATTCGATATCATGTATGGTCAAGGTATTTCGAAAACAGGTGAGATTGTCGACCTTGGTGTTGATTATAATGTTATTAAGAAAAGCGGATCTTGGTTCTCTTATGGTGAAACAAAATTAGGGCAGGGGCGTGAGGCGGTTAAGCGATTGATTTCTGATAATCCGGAATTGGCAGAAGAGTTAGAGCTTAAAATTGTTGAAGCAATTAATGCTCCTAAGGAAAACTAATTCAAATCATATTTTTCTGAGAGTTTAGGCTGGATGAAATGCATTTTACAAAAGGTTCTCATGATATGAGGACCTTTTGTGTTATAAAAGCTCTGGTATGAGTTCTAAAATAGTGAGACAATTTAAGTTAATCCTATTTTTTGTTTTAATTTTACGGGACAATTAAAACTCACTAATAAATAATGCTGATAATGAAAAATAAACACTTATTACTTGGTTTAGCATTGATCGCCGGTGTGTCATCTTGTCAAGATGCTGCAACTACCGACAAACAAAGCGAAGCTGATAAAGAATCTTATCGAACGCCTGATACTAAACTTGCTTCGAATATTATGACACCCGAAGTTCTTTGGTCTTTTGGGCGACTGGGCGGGGTGACCATCTCACCAGATGAAACAAGTGTTTTGTATGGTGTAAGCTATTTCCATAAAGCAGAAAACCGTTCTTATCGTGATTTATATACACTTTCTGTTGATGGTGGTACACCGGTTCGTTTGACTAATACAAACAAAAATGAGTATGGTGAAGCTTGGCGTCCTGATGGTAAGAAAATTGCTTATATGACGGCTGCAAGTGGAAGCATGCAAATGTGGGAAATGAATCCTGATGGTAGCAATCCTACTCAGGTTTCTGATGTTGAAGGTGGTATTGGTAGTTTCCAGTACGCTCCGGATATGAGCAAGATTTATTACATGAAAGAAGTTCGTTTGGAGAAATCAGTTGAGGATTTGTATTCTGATTTACCAAAGGCAAATGCTCGTGTAATTAATGATATGAACTACCGTCATTGGGACAATTGGGTTGATACTTATACACATATTTTCTTAGCCGATTATAAAGAAGGTACTAAGATTACTGAAGGTAAGGATATCATGCCAGGTGAAAGATGGTCAGCACCAGTTAAACCTTTTGGTGGAAACGAGCAGGTTGTTTGGACTCCGGATTCAAAAACTCTTGCTTATGTTTCTCGTAAGAAAATGGGTGTTGAGTATGCGAAGTCAACAAATTCTGATATTTACTTTTACGATATCGTAAAGCAGACGACCACCAATATGACTAAAGGAATGATGGGATACGATATGAATCCTGTATTTTCTCCTGATGGATCAAAAATGGCTTGGGAAAGTATGGAGCGTGATGGTTACGAAGCAGACAAGAATCGTTTGTTTGTAATGGATGTTGCATCAGGCGAAAAAAAATATTACACTGAAGATTTCGATCAGAATGTAGGCCATTTAGCTTGGGCTAAGGATGGGGCATCTCTTTTCTTTATTTCGGACTGGCATGCAACTGATGAGATTTATAATATAAACTTAAATGATGGTGAAATTGAAAAATTGACCGAAGGTGTTCATAATTACCAGTCTGTATTTGTAGTAGGAAACGAATTGCTAGCAACTCGTGTTTCTATGTCGAAGCCGGCTGAAATTTATAAAGTTAATCCTAAGGATGGTAAAGCAACTGAGATCTCATTCGAGAACAAGAAAATTCTTGATCAATTGAAAATGGGTAAAGTTGAAAAGCGTTGGGTTAAAACGACTGACAATAAGCAAATGTTGGTTTGGATGATTTACCCACCAAATTTCGATGCAAACAAAAAATATCCAACTTTACTCTATTGTCAAGGTGGACCACAGGGAACTGTTTCACAGTTCTGGAGTTACCGTTGGAATTTCCAGATGATGGCTGCTAATGATTATATTATTGTAGCGCCTAACCGTAGAGGTTTACCTGGTTTCGGACAAGAATGGCTAGAGCAGATTTCAGGTGACTATGGTGGCCAGAATATGAAGGATTATTTAAGTGCAATTGATGATGTTAAGAAAGAAAGTTTTGTTGATGAAACTCGTTTAGGTTGTGTGGGAGCATCTTATGGTGGCTTTTCTACTTTCTGGTTAGCTGGTCATCATAATAAGCGATTCAAAGCTTTTATCGCCCACGATGGTATGTTTAATCTTGAAGCTCAATATTTAGAAACTGAAGAAATGTGGTTTGTGAATTGGGATTTAGGCGGTGCTTTCTGGGAGAAAAATAATAAGATTGCTCAGCGTTCATATGCGAATTCTCCACATAAATTTGTTCAGAATTGGGATACACCAATCCTGGTTATTCACGGTGGAAAAGATTTCCGTATTGTTGAATCACAAGGCATGCAAGCCTTTAATGCAGCTCGTTTGAGAGGTATTCCTGCTCAATTATTGCACTTGCCTGAGGAGAATCATTGGGTGTTAGGTGTTCAGAATGGAATTCTATGGCAACGTACTTATTTTAATTGGTTAGATAAGTGGTTGAAAGATGAGAAGAAATAGAAATCATTAAGATTGAATATTGAAAGCTCGCTGTTGGTTTTGTGTGATGAAACATAAATCTGGCAGCGAGTTTTGTTTTTAGTTTAGATGAGTTTTTAAAGAAATAGAAATTGCTATTTTAGTGATGTGTAAAATAAATTGAGTTCATTTTATATCTTGGTTTTCTCTGGATCTGAAAAAATATAAGTGCCTTATCCTTATAAGCATATTTATTTTTCTTTTCAAAATTATTGTTACCTTACATGATGGTAATTAAAGCTCTCTGGGTTTAGGTTTGGAGGGTAGTATGTTGATTATAATGTAATTAAATTAATGCTATGAATCGAGCTTGTATTTGTTTATTGATTCTAACGATGTTTTTTTCGTATTCTACTTATTCTCGCAATATTGGGAATGAATTTGAGATTGTGAAAATCAAACAATATGAGACTTCTATAAGCGATGGAGATATTTTAGCTTTAGATACGTTAACACAATCTAATTCTCTTATTCGACGTCATTCCCAAGAGAAAGATTCCACAGGAATACGCTACACTAAAAAATACAATTATAATAACTTTCCTTTCTTCAATTTTAGAATTAGCAAAAAGAAAGTTTATCACAAATTGTCTGAATTTAATTCTGAACAAGCTAAAGAATTGTTTGTATTAGCCAAAAATGATCAATTTAATAGCGATAGTTTATCTCGAGAGGTTAGTCTCTTATATACTAAGCAAAGTGTTTATTCTGGGGTAGATAAAGATCTGTTTAAACGTAGAGTTCTCGATTTACAGCAAAGATCTTCTGAGTTGAAGAGTAATGCAGCTCAGAAAGCAAAACATTCTTTGGTTTTGGAACAAACAGCAGGGAAAGCACCTGTACTTATTTTAGCTGCCACACAAGAAGCAACTACTTCTGAATACAAAGGGAGATCAAAAGCGATTCAAAATAAGGAAACCTTAAAAGCTAAGGAGAAAGATGCAGTTATAGCAAAGGAAGTTCAAAAACAAGCTGTTGAAGATGACACTGAAATAGAATTGAATCCTCAAGTTGACGAGGGTGGTTATTTAGATTACGAATATGAATATTGCTATCAAGTAGCCGTTTTTGATAAGAGACCAACGAATGACTTTTATAAAGGTATGGGTTTTATCAAGGAGGAAATTGTTGATGGAGGAAAATCATTCCGATATCTAACGGGTTCATATAGAACTTATGCCAAGGCCAATAGTTTTAAGAAACAAATAAAAACAGTCTTTCCTGCTGCCTTTGTGGTTGTCTATAAAAATGGAATTAGAACTAATCTACAAGACGCCATTGCTGTAACTGATACTGTTTCTGCTAGCCCAAAAGGGAGTACTTCACTTCAATTAGCTAGTGATTTCTCGGGCGAAGTCACTTATCGTGTTCAAATTGGTGTTTTTGCCGGTGAAATTCCTGAGAAATTGAATACGACCATGGAGAGATATCAGGCTTTCGGATCATTTTATGAGAAGAGATCAGATGGGAAAATTGTTTGTACTATCGGACGCTTTAAGTCACTTTCTGAGGTGGCTAGTTTAAAAAATAAATTGCAGGATGAGGGATATACTGATGCCTTTACTGTAGCATACAGTGGTCAGAAACGTGTATCCTTACAGGCGAGTATTAAGAAAACAGAAGTGACCGATAAACCTATCTCCAAAACTAAGAGTGAAGTGAAGGTTGAGAAGGAACCACTTACTGAAGAAGATTTAGTTGGTGATATTAATTTTCGAGTTCAAATAGGTGTATTTGCCAATGGTGTACCAGAAAAAGTTAGTTCATTAATGAATAAATATAAAGCTTTTGGAACTTCGGTAGCAAAACAAGGCAATGGTAAAACAGTTTGCACAATTGGGCATTTTGATTCAATTACTGATGCAGGTACATTGAAGAAAAAGCTTTATGAGGAAGGATTTAAAGATATTTTTACTGTGGCCTATACAGGTGGTAAGAGAATTTCAATACAAGATGCCATACGTTTGGTAAAATAAAGAGACGATGAATTCAGAATACGTACTTCTTTTACACAATGATAATAAACACAGTTTCGACTATGTGGTTGAGGCTTTGATAGAAGTTTGTGAACATACTTCTGATCAGGCTGAACAATGCGCATACATTACCCATTACAAGGGTAAAAGTGAGATTAAAGTTGGAGTTAAAACAGATTTATCATTCATGAGAAAACAATTGGAGGACAAAGAACTGATTGTAAGTATCGAAATCAATAAAATAGCATATTAAAATGACAATTTTTATTATAATCCTCCTATTAATTGTTGGAGTTGTTCTAATACTACTTGAGTTTTTTGTTCTTCCAGGAATAACTGTTGCGGGTATAGCAGGTGTTGTTATGATGCTTGGGGGTATTTATTTGTCTTATCAGAATTTTGGTAGTTCAATAGGACATCTAACAGTTTTTGGATCTGTTGTCTTCAGTTTACTGGCTCTATGGTTAGCTTTAAAGTCGGGAACTTGGGATCGGATTATGTTGAAAACAGAAATAGATTCAAAAGTAGAGAAACTAGAAGAGAATATGGTTTCTATAGGCGATGAGGGAATCTGTTTGTCTCGACTTGCACCAATGGGACAAGTTAGAATCAAAAATCATATTATAGAAGCCAAATCAACAGGTGTATATATTGATGAAAAGACACCAGTTGAGGTAATTAAAATAGTAGATAAAGTTATTGTTGTAAAACCTTTAAAATAAATTAAATGGAAATTGGAGCATTAATATTTTTAATCGTAGCGATAGGAGTAGGTATCTACATCCTTTTTATTTTTATTCCAGTTGGACTCTGGTTTTCCGCCCTGCTTTCAGGAGTGCGAATTTCATTAATTCAACTCGTATTCATGCGTTGGCGTCGTGTGCCACCCAATGTTATCGTTCGTTCGATGATTGAGGCTCATAAGGCTGGATTGCATATTACAAGAGATGACCTTGAAGCTCACCACTTGGCGGGTGGCCATGTTGAGCAAGTAACTCATGCTTTAGTTTCAGCTTCAAAAGCTAACATCGAACTACCTTTTAGGATGGCTACTGCTATTGATCTTGCTGGACGTGATGTTTATGAAGCTGTTCAGATGAGCGTAATCCCTAAGGTGATTAACACGCCTCCAGTAACTGCTGTGTCGAAAGATGGTATCCAGTTAATCGCTAAGGCAAGAGTAACTCTTCGTGCTAATATACGTCAGTTGGTTGGTGGAGCAGGCGAGGAAACTGTTTTAGCACGTGTGGGTGAAGGTATCGTATCTTCTATTGGTTCATCAGCATCGCACAAGACTGTTCTTGAAAATCCTGATTTTATTTCTCGTGTAGTACTTGAAAAAGGACTGGATGCAGGAACTGCCTTTGAAATTTTATCAATTGATATTGCAGATATTGATATAGGAAAGAATATTGGTGCCGTTTTACAAACCGATCAAGCAGAAGCGGACTTAAAAATTGCTCAGGCTAGGGCAGAGGAGCGACGAGCTATGGCTGTTGCAACAGAACAAGAGAATAAAGCTCTTGCACAGGCAATGCGTGCCAAGGTTATCGAAGCCGAAGCTGAAGTACCATTGGCTATGGCTGAAGCTTTCCGTAGTGGTCACCTTGGTGTAATGGACTATTATCGCATGAAAAATATCGAAGCTGATACTTCAATGCGTGAAAATATTGCTAAACCTTCACCAAAGGACAAGAAAAAATAATAAAATATAATGATAGAAATAAGGCTGGGCGTGTTCTTTGAGCATGTCCAGCTTTTTTTTTTGAAAAAAAAACATTTTTTTTTGAAGGACCAATCTCATTGATTCATAATTTACTATAATTCCAAACGGAGACATATTGTGACTTGTGTGAAAATAAAATTTGCACAAATCAAATTTTTGCCTACTTTTGCTTCCGCAATCAGGAGAGGTGGGAGAGTGGCTTAATCCACCAGTTTGCTAAACTGACGTACTGTGTAACGGTACCGGGGGTTCGAATCCCCCTCTCTCCGCTTTCTTTTCTTAACTGAAAAGATGCAAAGTGAAAAGTTTAACCTTTTCACTTTAATTTTCGGGGTGTAGCGTAGCCCGGTCATCGCGCCTCGTTTGGGACGAGGAGGTCGCAGGTTCGAATCCTGCCACCCCGACTGAAAAGAGAGAAGTATTTTACTTCTCTCTTTTTTTATGCCTACCAACGGCTTATTTCTGTCATCAATCAAAATCTTAAGTTCTTGTTAAAATTGCCTTTGAAGTATTGTCTCACATATAATCTTACTATTTTGCATGCCGTATTAAACCGACCAATTAATTGAAAGAATAAGAAATCATGCGTAAACTAGTATTAGTATTTATATTGCTTATGGGAATCGTAATAAGTGGAATGGCTCAAGACGTTAAGGATAGAGGCTATATTGTAAATGTAGGAGATATGGCTCCCGATTTTGAAATGAGCTTAATGGATGGGCAGAAAATTAAACTATCTGACCTAAAAGGAAAAGTTGTGATGTTACAGTTTACAGCTAGTTGGTGTGGTGTATGTCGCAAAGAAATGCCATTTATCGAGAAAGAAATTTGGCAAATCAATAAAAACAATGATTTTGCTCTTTTTGGACTTGATCGTGATGAGCCAATGGAAAAAGCTCAAAAATTAATTGATGCAACAGGTATTACTTACCCAATAGCATTAGACGATGGTGGGAAAATATTTGAGCAATATGCAATGAAGAATAGTGGGATTACACGTAATGTCATTCTGAACCGTGAAGGGGAAATTATTTTTCTGACTCGTCTATTTAATCACGAGGAATTCTCAGCGATGAAAAAAGTGATTGAAGAAGAACTGAAAAGATAAATGTTGAATTTGCAGTAAAACGAGCACTTGAAAATAAAAAAAATGCGATTGAAATTCAATCGCATTTTTTTGTTTTTAGAATCAATCACATCCTAAACCTGATCTCTTTTTATTATAATATTTGATACTAAATATAAGCTCGTTTTGATATTTCTTGACGAAAAAAGAAGTAATTTTAGAGCATAGAAGAGATTTAGATTTCTATGGAGTTAGATGGATTGTGAAATAGAAGATAATCTGAGATCTAAATTTTAATTTTAAAATTTCGTAGACTTATGGATAAGGCTTTTGTTCAGATAATTGAGAAGGTTAGAAAGTTTCTATTGCAGGAAGGCATGGGTGATATTTCTTTAGAAAAGTTGGAGACAATCGGCATTTCGAAAGAAGAAATTTCACAATATGTCGATTCAAAAGAAGAGCTTGTTGAGAAAATTTTAGAATTCGAGAGATCTAGTTTTATGAAAATATTTCTAGATTATAATTTTGAAGGTCAAAATGCGATTGATATTCTTTTTATTGTTAGTCAGGAAATTAATGACAGATTTGAAAATGTGTCGCCAGCTGTAACTATTGAATTTGAGAAATATTTTCCGGAGATTTATAAAAAGCATATGGATCAAAGAATGGCTTTTATTTTCGATAAGATTCAAATTAATATTGAAAAAGGTATTGCTCAAGGTATGTATCGCGAAGATTTAAGTGCTGAAATTGTTGGTCGTATGTATTTGTCTCGACTAGAGGATATGCACAATCCAGAACTTTATCCGCCAGAGCGTTTTAAGTTTGGAACTATTTACGATACTATGATTGATAGCTTTGTAAAAAGTATTGCAACAGAAGATGGTTTATCTTATTATCGCCATCGCAAGCAATTATTGAGTGTTTTGAGTTTCGGACGTTAGATTTAATTATTAGGATTTTAAATATGAAATTATCATTAGCACCTCTACAGGGCTTTACCGATTTGGTATTCCGTAGAGCATTTGCAAAATATATAGGGGGCATAGATCAGTTCTATACCCCTTTTCTTATCCTACAGAATGGGGATGGTTTAAAATCCTCACATCTTAGAGAAGTTGATCCAAATGTAGAAGAGAATCTAATTCCTCAATTCATTGGAAATAGCCTTAAGGAATTTATCTTCTTTAGAGACTATTTGATTGAATTGGGTTATAAAAAAATGAATTGGAATTTGGGATGTCCTTTTCCAATGTTAGCCAAAAAGAAAAAAGGTTCTGGTTTATTGCCATATCCTGAAATGATAGAAGAAATTTTATCAGCAGGTTTGGATGATCGCATTGAACTTTCTATAAAGATGAGGATTGGTTATGAATCTTCTGAAGAACTTGATGCTGTATTGAACGTTTTAAATAAATTCAACTTGTCTGAAATTATTGTTCACCCTCGTTTGGGTAAACAAATGTATAAGGGTGATGTTGACTTGGAAGCTTTTGGAAAAGCCCTTGAATTATCGAAACATTCCGTTATTTATAATGGTGATATTTGCAATATTGAAGATTATCAGCAGCGTTTAGAGCAATTCCCAAATCTGGAACAGATGATGATTGGACGTGGTCTATTACAAGATTTATTCTTGTCTTTAAAGATCAAAGGAGAGGAACTTCCAACAGCCAAAGAGCGATTAGATTTATTAGAGAAGTTACACGGTGAAATTTACGATTCTTATACTTCTTATTTAAGTGGAGATACCCAGTTATTGTCTAAGTTGAAACCCATGTGGGAATACTTTTCAGCTAACTTTAATAACGAGCGTAAAGTTTTTAAGGCTATTAAGAAATCAGGTGGTTTGAAAAAATACAATGCAGCAGTCGCATTTGCTTTTCAGCAGGGTGTAAAAGAGTAATCAAACTCATGAACTATAAATTTGATATAAACGATCAATTTTTTCATTTGGAATTCGACGAACCTATTAGAATAATGAGTTCGTCGGTTTTGAATGGTGGTGTTTGCCAAGCCTCACACTTCTTTAATACCAAAGTAGATGCTAATTTCTTAGGAGAGAAAACAGAGTTTGAGAAACCTGCAGTAAGTCTTTTAAATATTGCAAACAGAAATGTCTGGAAAGGAGTGACCGTTGGTATGATGACTGCTGCGTTGATGACTTCTTTTAGGCGAGTTAAGTTAGAATCACAGGGGATTTGGATCGAAGTATTTCTAACCTCAGGAGTTTCCAATGCTCGCAGAGCTGGAGATACGGCCGATTATCAGTTTATGAATGAGGCTTGCGAGAAAGTAGGAACAATCAATATGATAATATTGACAAATGCTAGGCTTTCTCCCAATAGCATGATTGAGTGTATTATGATGGCAACTGAAGCCAAGTCGGCTTGTTTGCAAGATCTGAATATTATAAGCCCTATTAGTGGCGAAATTGCTACGGGGACTGGAACTGATTCATGTGCTATTGCTTCAGGTAAGGGACCTGAGATTGACTATTGTGGTAAGCATGTCCTATTTGGTGAATTACTTGCTAAAGCTGTTTACCAAGCTCTAAAAGCTTCTTTGGAGATATAAAGTCGTATCTGAAAATACACATCCCACAGATTTCGAAGAACCTCGCAGATTTTTAAGTTTTCACATCCTCATCCTTTCAAAATATTCTCAATGAAGCTAACTCTCTCTTCGATGGAAACTTTTGGGATTTCAATAATATTGAAGCCTAATTCTGTATAAGTTAACTTAAGAAATTTATAGATTTCTAAGGCGTCTTCATATGATTCTGGTCGTTCGCTGTCGTTGATGAAAATTTCCTGCCAGGGAGGAGTCATGAATACAATCTGATTATAAGCTTTGGCTTTTTCGAAGTATTTATCTGGCACACTTAAACCTCCCCTTCGCATGTAGGCAATAATATCTGGTAAACCACGATCGTAGAAGCATGTGCAATCCGATTTGCAATCTTCCAATTGTGCACTCATACGTTCATAGCATAATTCGGCGAAAGCGGCTAAATTTTGCCAGGGAACCCTATCTCCACCTATCTCATGCTGTTCACGAATGATAACTCTTGATATTTCCTCAAAACCTTGATAGTTCAGATTGACAAGAGCAGTTAGAAGGCTTGATTTCCCTGAACCAGGCCCTCCTGTAATGATATAGCGATTTGAATGAGTCAGCATTGTATTGATAATGTAATGTCTTTGAAATCTAATCCGGTTTTTTATTACTCGCTTAAGTGCTGATAAACTAAATCCATATTGACATTCTCACGAATGGCATCAGCTAGTTTATTGTATTGTTCTTCCTTAAACTGATTGTAATCGAAATTGATATCCTCGGTATCGAAACCTTTTAGCAGATCCTGAATGACAATGGAATTGTCGAGGATCCCATGAATGTAAGAACCCCAGCAATTTTCATTTAAAGAATAGCCATCTTCTTTGCCATTATTTAATTTGTTAAGGTTGTTTTCTGGATGCTTTAGAGTGGTTTGCCCCATATGAATTTCATAACCCGTACAAGTATCAGAATAATCTTTGAACTTGAACTGACACTGTTCGGTTACTTTATTATCTTCGATCACTGTATTGATTGGTAGTAAAGCTAAACCTGAAATTAGGGGTAAATCACCTTCAATACCATTAGGATCACTAATGCTTTCTCCCATCATTTGGTAGCCACCACATATTCCAATGACTTTTTTACCTTCCTTTTGTGCTCTCACAATGGAACTCGCAATACCAATTTTTCTAAGATGAGCCAAGTCCGAAATGGTATTCTTACTTCCTGGTATGATGACAATATCTGCTTTCTCAATTTCAGAGGGACGATCCGTATAATAAAGATGAACCCGCGGATCGTGTTCTAAAACGCTGAAGTCAGTGAAATTTGCCATTCGTGGTAAACGAACAACAGCAATATTAATCGTATTAGATTGAGATTCTTTGAACTTCTGTTCCAAACTCACAGAATCTTCTTCTTCGATATGAATATCTCTAAAGTAGGGTAGTATCCCAATTACTGGAACGCCAGTTAGTTCCTCAAGTATCGTTCTTCCTTCTTTAAAAAGCTTGATGTCTCCTCTGAATTTATTGATGAGAATCCCTTTTATTTGTTTCCTTTCGACTTCATCCAAAAGGTAAATGCTGCCAAATACGCTTGCAAATACACCACCTCTATCGATATCTGACACCAAATAAGTCACAGCATCTGTTTCAACGGCCATGCGCATATTGGTGATATCTCTGGATTTAAGATTGAGTTCAGAGATACTTCCTGCACCTTCTAGTACAATTGGGTTGTATTGCTTTTCCAGACGATTAAATGCATTGATGGCTTCAGTAAAAAGTGCAGCCTTATTGTTGCCCATAAAATATTCTTGAGCCGTTTGAGTTCCCACTGGTTTCCCATTTAAAACGACTTGTGAACTTTTGTCATTGGTTGGCTTAAGCAAAATCGGATTCATATCGGTATGGCAAGGCAACTTGCAAGCCTCAGCCTGCACGGCCTGTGCACGGCCTATTTCGAAACCTTCAGGTGTTGCAAAGCTATTCAATGACATGTTTTGTGCCTTAAAGGGAGCTGGCGTGTAACCATCTTGTTTGAAAATGCGACAAAACCCAGTATTCACCATGCTTTTACCCACATCGGAACCAGTACCAACAAACATGATTGACTTTAACTTTTTCATTGCTTTGAGATATAATGTATGAGCCGAGAAAGGATATTCTTACTAAGCCCACGAGTTCAGTTGGCAAAAATAATAATATATGTGTTCAAAGTATAACAAATAGTGGACTGAGTCGATAATGAACTCTGCTTTACAACCTATATCAAGTAGCGAGTTGGGAAAAGAATTCAAAAAATAATATCTTTGGCTGGCTCAGAAGAGCATCAATTGATGATGACAGGTTTGATTTTCAAAATTTTGAATCAAGCATGAATCATAAAATTTATATCTTAATTTTTAAACATGTTTACTGACAACCTACAAAGAGGTCGGAATCAGGAACTACAGGTTTTTAGACACTGGAGCAGAAAGTCGTATGCGGCATTTGCAAGTATGAATCAGGAGATTAAAATCGCCTGTTTATCTGCAAGCTACAATATGATGAGCCCGAGTCAAGAAGCTGGAATTTCAGGTTTTATGTACGAACCTCAGAAGGGTGGAGATAAATGTGACGAAGATGATCCTGATGGTGAAGCTTTATTGTTGTTGCAAACTATGATTTGTAACACTTTAAGTCAATCTGTAGGTGAACGAAAGAAATATCAGCGACAAGCTGTTCAATTCTTTTCTTCGTCCTATAATCCTACCCAAAAATTAATTATTAACCGAAAAAAGAATTGAATCATGACTGATATTAGAAACAACTGGACCCACGATGAGGTCAAAGAAATTTACAACCTACCCTTGTTAGATTTGGTCAACCGTGCCTCTAACATTCACCGTAATTACCACGATTCATCGAAGATGAATATGAACACCCTGATTTCTGTTCGTACAGGAGCATGTTCTCAGGATTGTAAGTATTGTGCACAATCAGCACGCTACGAAACCCATGTGAAACCAGAGAAGTTGAGTCTAGAACAAGTGATTGAAGATGCTAAAGTTGCTAAAGCAAACGGCGTAAAACGTGTGTGTTTAAGCTCGGCTGGTCGTGATGGAAATCGTGATGATCGTTTCAACGAAATGGCTGAAATGATTACTGAAGTTAAAAAGCTTGGTCTGGAAGTTTGTTGTACCATGGGGATGATCAACAAAGAGAAAGCAAAGAAATTAGCCGATTTGGGTATCACTGCCGTGAATCACAATCTTGATACCTCAGAGCGTCATTACCCAACTATTACAACGACCAGAACCTACGCCGAGAGACTTGAAACTTTAGTTAATCTTCAGGAAGCAGGAATTAATTACTGTTCTGGAGGAATTCTGGGAATGGGAGAGGATGATGAGGATCGTATTGAGATGCTACGTACTTTATCTAATCAAGCAAAACACCCTTATAATGTTCCGTTAAATGCTCTTGTTCCAGTCGAAGGAACACCATTTTATGGCAAAGACGTGGTTGATATTTTTGAGATGGTTCGTGCAGTAGCTACGGCAAGAATTCTTATGCCGAAAGCTGTAGTCGCATTTGCGGCTGGTCGAACTCATTATAGCAAAGAAGGACAAGCCCTTTGTTTTATGGCTGGTGCAAATTCTATTTTCTTTGGTAATAAGTTACTTACAGTAGGTAATGTTGAAATTAATGAAGATCAGGCTTTACTCGAAACTTTAGGTATGCAATCGACTCGTTACCATGAGTTGACGACTTTGGAAGGATAAAGGATAAAGGATAAAGGCTGCTCATTTTACAAGAGCAGCCTTTTCCATTTTTATTAAGCTGTGCTTTTTATCTGAAAAAGCCACTAGATTGTGTATCAGGAGCATTTCTTCTATTACTTGCTTTCACTAGAACTTCCTCTTTTTGTTCGTTGGTATATAATGACCAGTCTCCAATTTCTTCGTTTGTTCTTCTGCAACCAAAACAAACGCCATTAGAGTCGGCACGACATATTTGTATACAAGGTGATTTCACGTCTTCCATATTGTAGTTTAATTAGATTCTTTTAAAATAATAATCAAATTAAATCAAAACTATTTTCTTCTCA
>NZ_JBFFKR010000005.1:0-47942 GCF_041555295.1 Ancylomarina sp.
GACAGGATCAACCTTATTAATTTGCATATAGTTGACAATAACCATGGCACAAATCAAGATGGCAAAAACGCCAGATACTATGGCAACACCTCGCCAAAGAGGAAGATTAACTGTCTTATTTGAAAATTCTGTTTTCATATATTTTAGAAATATTAATACCTCAACATTTTACACCTCCCTTTTTCAGGAGTATACTTTTATCATTCGTTACGCCAAGCCAGTTTGCTTCTTAGGCAAACAATAAGCTCTTTTAATGTCTTCGACCTACCCAAACATCTCATCAGATTTTCAACAAATAGGTTTCCTTTTAGCATTCCCCTGATCGTTTTCAACATTCCCCTGAACGTTTCCAACATTCCCCCGAGCGTTTCCAGCATTCCCCCAAGCGTTTTCAGTATTCCCCCGAGCGTTTTCTGCATTCCCTTGCCTTAAAAACTCAATCAACCAAACCACAAAATCGGTTACAAGCCTTGCTTTTATTCATTTAATCACTAACACTCCGATATTTCGACAAGCTCAACACAAGGCTCCGCTCAGTATCCGTCTTAAAAGACACACATCATCTCATTATTTCTCAACAGGGCAATATTTTAGACAGCGTGCACAGCTCACACACTCACCTTTATCGGGCGTATAGTCCTCTCGGTATTTGAATACAGACAGACTTGATAGTGTCAATCCGAAAACCAAACCTAAAAAGCCACCCAAAAACCAAGCTCCCACATAAAATTGCTCCACGATAATCGCCGCTTCAGAGTACAATTCCTGAACCGGAGTTCCCGCTGTTTTAAATGCTTCAATTTCGACTGATGGTAACATCACATCAGGTTTAAATAGTATGAGTTCATTCGCCAAGCGAACTTTTGTATTAACCTTGGCTAAATTCTCATGAAAGTTTGAAAGTGTCCAACCACCCAAAATCATAAGCAATGGTATAATTAAACTCAATCTTATAAATCGTTTAGTTGCCGATGGTCTGTCTTCCATCACCTTTACCGGAACGGGTTTATTGATGGCTCCTAATGGGCAAGAATCTTCACACAATCGACATTGAATACATTTATTCGGTGTAATGCTTAGGTGATGTTTCGAGAAACGACTCATCCAATTCAGAAGAACACCGTATGGGCAAAAGAACCGGCAATAAGGACGAGCAACAAAAGCACTCAACAAAAGAAAAATAGCCCCAATAACATACATGAAGAAAGTCGCATCAAATCGGTAGATTCCTACAAAAGGATCGTATCTGCAAATAATAAAATCAGTAGCTGTTGCTGCATACAAGACAGACAATCCCAAATAGATATAGGGAATTAAGCCTAAAACTTTTTGCAACCAGGTTTTCATTGTCACAGGACGCAATAACAAAACATCCTGAATGGCTCCCAAAGGACAAACACCTGCACAAAAGGTTCGTCCAAAAAATAAGGTATAAACAAGAGGGATCACAAAAAATGCCAAGGCTGATATGGGTATGCTATACTCAGGTTGAAAGAGTGCCAATGTCACATTTTGCAGAGAACCCACCGAACAAATACAGCCCTCACGAAAGAAGCCAAAATAAAGAATAGAGAACACCGACATAGCCAAAACGCCTCGTCTTGATCGTTTCTTTAAAATCAGCCAAGTGATTAGGGATAGAGCCAAAATAAGTACAAAGACATCGAAAATGGCAAAAAATTCAGAGCGCGCTTCAGGCATTGAAGTCACGGGCTGGGTATAGCCTGATTCAAATTCCGGCTTGGGAAATCGCTGTTGTTGCGCAAAAAGAGGAAAACCTGAAGTCATTAATAAAATGAACATAGATAGCATGGTGACAAGCTTCTTTATATTCCAGGTTTGTGTTACGTATTTTAAAATTTCTGACATTAAGAAATCTATTTAAGGTATTGAGTTAGGTTAGCCTTTCTTTTCTTTTTTGAAGCCTGAAAACTTATAGGGCTCATCAGCTGGCACACGCGAAAAAGCATCGGAAGGACAATCGCGTGCGATGGCACATTGGTTGCAATTCACACACAAATCGTGGCTGACCTGCAATTGAAGCGATCCGTTTCCAAAGGCCCCACAACCCTTCACACATTTACCACAGCCAATACACAAATCTTCAATTATTTCGTATTCAAAGAATGGATCTTCGATATACTTTCTTTTAATTGCGCCAGTTGGGCAAAGTTGATTTTCAGCACCAGTTGTAATATTCTTCACATTAGGACGAAGGTAACCACCACATAAATCGCAATAGCCACACATATCGTATACATGAATACATTTCACCGCTGAAGGTGTCACCACACAAGAAGTAGCACAACGTCCACATTGAGTACACTTTGTTGTATCAATTTGCCAAAGCGTATTTCCTGATACAGTTTTATGTGCCAAAACACCTGTCACCCCAACCAAACTTGCTCCTGCCGCAAAGCGAAAACACGTATTGATAAAATCTCTTCTATTTTTTCCTTTTTCAGCCATTCTGCTACAAATTATTGTATCGAATTGTTCTTCTTATAGTCTATTCCATCGGGCAAACGACAGCCTTTAACTTTTTTACAATTGCGACATACAAAATCGAAATCACAGCTATCACCATCTGAGTTTAGATTTCGATAAATCATCGTTCCTGAGAAAATAGCCAAGGCACTTAAAATTGTTCCTCTCCCTATATTGTGTAAAAATGTTCTCCTATTCATTGTTTATAGATATGAGACCAGCATTGAGCGAAGTCGAAATGTGTAAGACTTAAGATTTGAGATCGATTTCAAATCAGCAAGAGCACAAACTTTATTCTTTGAGTTCAAAAATTCGAACCATTTTTCGTGAAGGGTCTAAAACAATGATTCTATCATTGGAGTCAACTGCTAAATCCAAACCTGTCGTACCAGCATCGAATTGATTGGGAGCTGCAACTACCGATTTAAAATCACCAGATGGCAAATGAATTTTTATTCTCTCCAAACCTTTCTCACTTGTCACAAATGACCCATCAGACAACATAGCAACATGACTTGGATTACAACAACCACCAAAACCATCAACTTGCATAGAAGTTCGCTCCCATGAAGAAATCAAATCACCTTTATCATTATAAGCTTCCAGAGCATGTCGTCCAGGGTTCACCACCCAAAGCTCACCTTGTCTGCCTAACATGAGATCGAAATAAGGACTTGGTATAACGAAGCCACGAATGCCTTTTTCAAGATTCTTGGCTCCAATAAGATTCACTTTTTTCCCATTTATGGTATACTGATGAACGATCTTTTGTCCTGCGTCAGCTATATAAACCAGGCCTTCTCTTTCTACCAAGCTACTGATGTAAGCCTTTGCTCCTTTAATCTGAAAACTATTATTCAACCCACCGTCTGGTTTACGTATATCAACCCGATTTCCAACTCCCAAGAGGATATTCCCTGATTCAGAAATACTCACAGCATGAGCATCGCCTCGCACTTTCATACTCGATTGAACTTGCCCTTGCGAATCAAAAATCCAAAGCTTATCGTTTCCACTCACATAGATTCGATCTTCAGTGTCTAAAGCGAGTCCAAAAACAGCTTCTGAATTAATTTTAAAAGAGAAAACTTCCTTATAAGCGATCAATGAAGAATCTACCTTCCTCAACTCCTTAAGATCGTACTCGTAAATATTTTGTTGAGGTTTAGGTTTCTCAAAAAACAAGTCACCTGCAATTAATCCCACCAAAAGCAGAAGGAGTACAATCGAAAATATTAATGTCAGCTTGTTCTTCATAATCTCGTATTTTCAGAGTTCAATCTTAATTTGCACGCAAATCGATACAAAGCATATGCTTTGAATCTCTCATCAGCAATCGGCCATCAGTTATAACCATTGGGCCCCATGCATCATGTCCATCCAACAATTTCACTTTATCGAGTAATTCAAATTTCTCAGTCGAAGCTCTGGCAATAGTTAATTCACCATCATCTTTCAGAATAAAAAACTTACCATCGGCAACCAAATAAGGACCTAAACCAAAACGATCCGTCTTTCCACTAGTCCACAATATCTTTGTACAATCGTTCGGATCGCAACACACAAATTGATTACGCATAGCTCCAGCATCCTTTGGCAGAATAGTAAACATGCGGCCCTTATATAATAGTGGCGTCTGTTGTTCGGATGCCATTCCGTCTTTGGGCTTGTATTTTTGTAAGGTTTCTACCTGATAGGCTTCACCTGCTTTTTTCACTTGAAAGAGAACTCCTCCAGCACCATATCCAGCCGTCATAAAAACTTTCCCATCATCATAGATTAAGGGAGATGGCGCAATAACTGAGGGAGAAAAATCTTTTGTTTTCCAAAGGATTTGACCCAAATCATCGCCTTCGGCTGAAACGCCACAAATTCCACCAACGGCTGCATACACCCACATCTTTTTCCCATCCAAAACCATTGGCATGATAGAAGAGTGCGACATTTTCCATCCATCAGGATTAGGCGTTTCCCACAAGACCTTACCTGTTGCACAATCAACACCAATAAGCAGAGCTTTACCTCCTGGGGCGATTATGGCAACATTATTATCGATAAGAGGACATTGCCCCGTATACCAAAAAGGAATTTCAGATTGATATTCTTTGACCAAATCCAATCCCCACAAAAAATCTCCTGATTCAGGATTCACACACATCACATGGCAACGTGGCCCCATACTTACAATATACTTATCGTTTATTGCAGGAATGGTTCTCGACATACCGTGATTTCTTTTCACATGAACCTTATAGGATCGTTTCCATATTTCTTCGCCAGTCTCTAAAGAAAAGCATCGAAGAGCATCTGCCTTTTTCACCTCATCGTAATCGAGCAAATAAACCTTTCCATTATAAACTACAGGAGCAGCATGCCCTTCACCCAAATCTTGTTTCCACAAAATCTTTGGCTCAGGTCCGATCTTATCTACAAGCTTAATCTTCTCTTTAGATATATTGTCGAAATCGGCTCCTCTAAACTGCGTCCATTTTCCAGTTAAACTTGAAGTATGCTCAATATATGACTTGAATTTTTCTCCAATACTCACCTCATCTACGGCTTCGGTTCCTGCCTTAGGACGATTATCCAAGCCTGGCACACTAGCTGAAAAATCCTGAACCGGATCGTAGCATAACCAAGCAATCAATATTGAGATGGCAATAACAACAGCCAAAGTCAGAAGCGTAATATTTAAGGATTTTTTATTCATGGAAATACGGCTATGCTTTAATTTTATAGGCCATCAATGCATCTTCGTGGCGTACATACATAACGCCATCTTTTATCACCAAATGCGACCAATGTGGTCCTTTACCTAAAGGCACTTTAAAAGAACTAATCACTTCAAAACCTTTAGGACTTGCTTTTGATAAAGCAATATTCCCATCTTTCTCATCATAGCAATACAACATGCCTTCAGCTGAAATTATAGAACCCTTATTTTCCCATTCAGTTTCATACATTAACTTGCCTGTTTCCCACTCTAAGCAAACCCAATTACCCATTCGGTTATGTACCCAGTTAGAACCATATACGTAATCGCCTAAGCGAACAGCACCACCATGATGCACATCTAATAATGAATCCACGTAAGCAAGTTTTACCGAAGAAGCATCTTCGCTTAAATCAAGCATTACCGATTTATGATCGTAACCATTGGTCACAAATATTTTACCCTTATAATAAAGAGGTGTATTGGTTTGAATATTTGCCTTCCATTCTCCACCTGCATATTCTGCATAATTGAAAGTCCAAATTATTTCACCAGTTTCAGGATTAACGCCTATGACATTATTTTCAGTAACAGTTACAATAAGTTTCGTTCCATTACGGTCAACCATAAGAGGCGAAACATAGCCGGGTTTATCTTTTAAACTTGTAGATTGCCAAACGGTTTCACCCGTTAGTTTATTTAAAGCAACCATAGTCGTTTTCTCACCACATGGTGTGTAATAAACGTAATCGCCATGTAACAATAGAGATTCTGAGATCCCCCACTTACCGTATGTCCCTTCGAATTTCTCACTCGCTTTCACCTGCCAAAAAATTTCTCCTGTTAGGGCATTTATACAAGCCAAATCACCTTTTCCACTCGATAAGTAGATTCTATCATTTTCAATTGTTGGCGTACAACGACTGTCCGGAAAAGAACTATCCCAGCGACGACCATAAGGCACTTGCCATTTAAGTTGACCTTTCATATCAACAGCCATCAAAACATCCATTGAATCTTTGATTCCGGTCAGATAAACCACATCGTTAACAACTGCAACCGATGAATAACCTTTAGGAATATCAGTTAATGACCACAACATTTCAGGACCTTTATCAGGCCATACTTTCAATAAACCAGTTTCATTATAAACCCCAGTTCTATTTGGTCCACGCCACTCACTTTTTTGTTTGGGAAAGTTACATTGAGAGAAAATTGTAATGGCTGCAAAGCCAAGTAAAAACAGTCGTTTCATTTTTGTATTTTTAATCTTCTTTATTATCAGAATGAAATATTAATCTAAAAAAAAGTAAGTGTTTCAAAACTATTAATTTCACAATCAAACAAGACAAATAATAAGCTCGTTAACATTCAATTAACAAGAAGTTATCGTTAATTAATCTAAAGAAAGATAGTATTGAGATCGAGTCTTATTAAGATGGTAAATTGAATTGTATTTAAATCTAAATTTCGTAAACCATAAATGCACCACCATGACGAACATACATTCTATTTTTATGAATCACCAAGTGCGCCCAATGTTGTTTTGTTCCCATAGGTACACGGAAAGAACTAACTTTATTAAACGAATCTCCTTTAATGTCAATTAGTCCAATCTCACCATTATCACCATAACAATACAGCATACCATCAGCAAAAATCACATTGCCTTTAGCTATCGCCTTTGATGAATAAATTTCTTTACCGGTATTCCAATCGACACAATACCACATGCGATTATTATGTCCTGACACATAGATTTTACCATCCACTAAAACTGCTCCGCCCATCTGATTATCGACAAATATATTTCGCCACAATTCTTTAACAGATGCTCCATCTTCGGATAACTGAAGCATTACACCACCTTTACCGTAACCACTGAAACAAAATAGTTGTCCATCTTTATATAAAGGTGTATTTGGGTGAATATTGTATTGATTCTTATGCTCGAAATTCCAAAGCATCTCACCATTCTTAGTATCAATTCCAATAATAGAACTACCTGTATGTGTTACCATTAGAGAACGCTTCCCGAGCTGAACTAACAAAGGAGAACAGTAAGCTGATTTCTCACCCATTGCTTTCGTTCTCCAAATGAGCTCACCTGTCTTCTTATTTACGGCAATAATATTAGTCTCTTCACCCCCTGGGGTACAAAACAATCGATCACCTTCAATCAAAAGGTTTTCAGTCATACCAAAACGAAGATTTCTTCCACCATATTCAGTCAACATATTTTTAGACCAAACTTTCTCTCCATTTTCTGCAGACATAGCCACCAATTCACCATGTCCGCTCATGATGTACAAAAGTCCATCATTCAACAATGGCGTACCTCTAACACCATCGTAATTATCCATCCACTCTTTTGCGTAGTTCTTTTTCCACAATACTTTGCCAGAATGATCAAAGGCAATAATAAAACCTTGATCACCATCAACACCACCTGTATAAACTCTCGAGTCTGTCACAGTAGCAGATGCATGCCCATCACCCAAAGCATCATAATGCCACACCAATTTCGGACCAGCCTCAGGCCATTTTTTCAATAAATTTTTAGCATCATATGTTCCATCACGCTTAACACCACGCCATTGCGACATATCCTGAGAATGAGAGTGGAATACAAACATCACACCTACAACTAACAAAAAAAGAGATCTCATATATTTAATATTTTGGTTTCAAAATCATCATAAACAATTACAAGATTCTAAAGATAAGACCTATCCGCATCAAATATCTATGAGAAACACCCATAATCAGAAATCCATCATAAGTCTAAATAAGCTCAAGCAAATCATTCTTTCATAAGACCCTTAATTTCAAACAAGACAAAGGGCTAACTGAAAACATCAGCTAGCCCTTAAATATGCTCTTACAAAATAAATTAACCTTACTATTCCTTTAAACCTTTTTAGATGTTTTAATAAAAAGAACAACATTAGATTTTACAGAGACCATCTCTACCTTCCATTTATCAGCTAAAAATCTCATGCTTTGATCAGAAAAAAAACAGACATGAGTCATATCACGCTTATAATACCAAGTTGGGAATTCCTCTTTGGAAGACAATATTTGAGTTTTTATAGCCAAAACACCATTAGGTTTTAACAAACCAAACAAACGATCGAGCTCCATTTGAGGCTTATGCAAATGCTCTACCACCTCACAAGCAGTTATAAAATCGTATGATTTATTAAACACTTCTTCATTTGGAGCAAAATAGGCATCGTAAATATCAGTTTGAAACCCTCGAGATTCAAACATTTTTGATAAAGTTGGACCAGGACCACTTCCAAAATCCAAACCAGATGCACCTTCTGAAATTCTATCAAGAACAGGATTCATAATCTGTTTCAAATAATCTTGATAAACCAAATCATCAGGAAAATTCTCATGCTGATCATACTTAACCTTCTCAGCTTCGTACGTAATGAAAAACACCTGTGGTACGAAAACAAGGCCACAATCTATGCAAGAATAGTACTCACGAGATTCACCTTCATAATAGAACGAAGTATTTTCGGAACGACATAAAGGGCATTTTCCCACAATAAAGATTTAGGTGACACAAAGCTTATTTTTATTTCACAAAGTACTAATTCTCCTTAAATAATTTAACCTGCCTTAAACCTAAGGCAAATAAAGCCGCTACTTTTAACACCTCCATCACGATATAAGTCATATGAACTGAACTTTTCTCTGGCTGCATCCCTTGCATAATCAGCTGAGCGTTTTCATCCAACTCAGGCAACAAATATCCAGATTGAGCGACAATAAAAGTAAAAATAAGAACTCCAGCTGCAACGACAACTTTATCTGTGTATCGATAAAAAACAACAATCAATAGAAATACCGAAAAAATACGTTCAACAACATTTAAAGCACCAAAAACATGTCGACCCACATCAAGAGCTGTAGGCAAATCAAGACTCTCAGCCCTAAACTTCACCCAAGCCTCCATAAAACTGATAGACAGTATAAAACCTATCCATATAAAACTCACTACAAACCCATAATTCACTAGTTTTTTCATGCCATATATTTTTATATTTTTGCAACCAATCTGAAACTTTTCGTTGCTTAATCTTATTTTGAATAAGTAAAAATAACAAAAAGAAAATCCAATTCTCATCCAAAATCAATTAAAGATTTCGATCACTAAATAATTATCAAAAACTAGCACAGAGTCCAGACAGGTAGGCAAAACTAAGTTTTAGAAAACCAATGCAATAACACGCATTACGAGCCCGTTAAATAACTTTCACAAATCACTAAATAAAAAGTTTTCAACAATTAGATTAAAGTGGTTGAAAGTGGTTGAAAGTGGTTCGAAAATTTCTTACTTTTACATTTGTAAACCATTTTTGCCAATGCTAACATTTATAGGTGATTATCCATGCAAACTAGACGCAAAAGGACGAGTTCTTCTCTCCTCTGCATTTCGAAAGTTGCTAGCAGCTTCTTCCGAAGATAGATTTGTCATGCGAAAAAACCTGTACGAAGACTGTCTTGACCTTTTCCCTTCTTCGGAATGGAACAGACAACTAGCAATGATTCGGAGTCAACTAAATCCATTCAATCGGAAGCACGCAACCTTCTTGAGAGAGTTTTACAGAGGGACAGCCGAAATTCAAATTGATGGTAATGGCCGAATTTTAATCCCTAAAAAATTTTTCGATAACACAAATCTATCTAATGGACTAACTCTGGTTGGTCAAGATGGAAAAATCGAAATATGGGATACCGAGAAATACAATGATTCCGGAATGAACCAAGAGGATTTCAACCAATTGGCAAAAGACATTTTGGGAGACAGTATGGCTTTATAAGCCAAATACCAATTAGAATCTATTTTCAAATTTTGTAATATCATCTGGCATGACATCATATCACGTACCTGTACTTTTAAACGAAAGCATTGAAGCTTTAAACATCAAACCAGATGGGATATATGTCGACTTAACCTTTGGTGGAGGAGGGCATTCAAGAGAAATCATCAAACACCTAACTACTGGTAAACTAATTGGTTTCGATCAGGATGTTGATGCAGAAAGAAACATCATAGACGATGAACGATTTATTTTCATTCGTCACAACTTCCGATATTTTAAAAATTTCCTAAAATACATTGGCTACGAGAAAGTTGATGGCATACTTGCAGACTTAGGCGTATCATCTCACGAATTTGATGTTGCCGAACGAGGTTTCTCATTCCGTTTCGATGGTGATTTGGATATGAGAATGAACCAAAGTGCCGATTTCGATGCGGCTGATCTTTTAAACACTTATTCGTCTGACGAATTATTTAGAGTGTTCAAATATTATGGCGAAGTTAAAAATCCAGGCAAACTCGTTCGAACGATTCTCGCGCATCGTGAGAATAATGAATTTAAAACCATACAGCAACTTAAAGAGGTTATTCTGCCTTGTACGCCTAAATTCAAAGAACACAGATATTGGGCACAAGTTTTTCAAGCTTTAAGGATTGAAGTAAATGCTGAGATGGATGTTTTGAAAGACATGCTTAATCAGATTCCTGATGCTCTCAAACCAGATGGTAGATTAGTCGTAATCACTTACCATTCGTTAGAAGATAGATTGGTGAAAAACTTCATTCGAGACGGAAAATTTGCTGGTGGTGCTGAGAAAGATTTCTACGGAAGAACGAATGCTCCTCTTGAAGCTGTAAACCGAAAAGTGATTCTACCTAGCGAAGAAGAATTGGAACTCAATAACAGATCGAGAAGTGCAAAACTGAGAATTGCACAACCAAGAACAAATTAGAACCATTCAAATTGAAATAGGATGTTTGGATTCAAACGAAAATATAAAGACTTCATAAATCCGAAGGAAGAAATAAAAGAAACCCCCTCGGGTTCTTTTAAAGATATTATTTCGGGTAGCGTGTTGTCAAAAGATGTGGTGGTTCATAATCTCCCTTTCATCCTTTTTATTGCTGTACTATTAATTTACTATATCAGTAACCGATATCAGTCAGAACGAGTTTATCGTGATATGGTAAGCCTTGAAAAAGAGCTGAAAGATCTTCGTTTTGAATCCATAACAACTGCATCAGATTTGATGTACATGAGCAAACAGTCAGAAGTTGTAAAAAGAGTAGAAAAAGAGGGTTTAGATTTAATTGAATCAACAAAGCCTCCAGTAAAAATCTATTTAGAAAAGTAAAACTGTGCAAATAAAGAACGACATCATGTGGCGAGTGGGCGTCTGTTACACTCTAATTGTACTTTTCGCATTCTGTGTGGTTAGCCGAGTAGTTTACCTGCAAGTTTTCGAAGGAGATGAATGGAGAGGACGTGCACAGTCTATCAGTAAGAAAGATATTACTGTTTATGCAAACAGAGGTGATATCTGCGCAGCGGACGGTCGTCTTTTAGCCAGTTCTATTCCCTATTACGAATTACGTATGGACTTTCAGGCAGCGGGCTTAACTAATTATATTTTCAAAAAACATGTAGATTCTCTGGCGATTTGCCTATCCAAGTTTTTTGGCGATAAAAGCAGATCTGCCTATCGTAGACAACTATGGGATGCCAAATTCCATTCTAAAAGAAATCGTTATGTATTAATCAATCAACGAAAGGTTAATTATAATGAGCTCAAACAAATTAAAACCTTCCCTCTTTTCAGATTATCATCAAATAAAGGTGGCCTAATCTGCTTACATGAAAGTAAAAGAGTTCAGCCTCATATCAATTTGGCGAGTAGAACCATTGGTTATTTAAATAAGGGTAATGGCAACGAACTTATTGGGAAAGTCGGACTCGAAGGATTATTCGAGAATGAACTAAAAGGTATTGATGGTATCTCGATGATGCAAAAAATGTCGGGAAAATGGCTTCCTGTAAATCAAGCCGATCCTAAGGATGGAAACGATATCATCACAACCATAGATGTCAATTTTCAGGATGTAGCTCAATCAGCCTTGTTACAGCAACTTCAAGCCTATCATGCCGGACATGGCTCTGCTATACTTATGGAAGTAGAAACGGGAGCCATAAAAGCAATAGCTAATTTGGGTTTTAATACTAAAACAAATAGCTACGAAGAAATTTACAATTACGCTATTGGTGAAGCCACAGAACCTGGCTCAACTTTCAAGTTAGCATCAATGATGGCTCTCCTCGAAGATGGTTATGTCCAACCAACGGATTCTATTGACACTGGCAATGGTATCCATCGTTTTTATAAAGATAAAATGCGCGATTCTCACGTTGGAGGCTATGGTAAAATAAGTGTTCAGGAAGCCTTCGAAAAATCGTCGAATGTTGGGATCTCTAAGATGGTCAATCAATATTATAAAGATAAACCTCGCGATTTCATTAATCGATTATACGAATTCAGACTAAACAAAACTTTAGATTTGGATATCAAAGGTGAAGGTCTTCCAAAAATAAAATACCCAGGTGAAGAAGGCTGGTCAGGAATCTCTCTCCCGTGGATGTCAATTGGTTACGAAGTACAACAAACACCACTTCAAACATTATGTTTTTATAATGCCATTGCAAATAATGGTAGAATGATGAAACCCATGTTTGTTCATGAGATTAGATATCATGGAAAAGTATTAAAGCATTTTGATGAAGAAGTGCTCAAAAACAGTCTGTGCTCAAGAGAAACACTTAGAAAAGTTAAATCGATGCTTGAAGGTGTTGTCTTGAGAGGTACTGCAACAAATCTTAGAAATCCGAGTTATAGCATTGCCGGTAAAACAGGAACCGCTCAAATAGCTGACAAGAATAAAGGATATGGTCACAAAGTCTATCAAGCATCTTTTGCTGGCTACTTCCCTGCTGACGCTCCGAAATACTCTTGCGTCGTTGTGATCAACAGCCCTGACAAGAAGAAAGGTTTCTACGGAAATCAAGTTGCAGGACCCGTTTTCAAAACCATTGCAGATAAAGTTTATGCAATGACTTATGCCATGCATCCACCAAAGCAAGATGAGCAAATATGCGAAATAAAAGTCCCTATCTCATTAAATGGGAATAAAGATGATTTGGATATAGTATTTAAAGAACTCAACGTATCAACAGATGACCGCGAAGTCTATAGCGATTGGGTTTTAACATCGCGACAAGATTCTATAATCAAATATAAAAACAGAACGATAAGTAGTCATTTAGTCCCAAATGTAAAAGGAATGGGACTACAAGATGCTCTATATATTTTGGAGAATGCAGGATTAAAAGTTAAAGTTAGTGGCTTTGGTTCTGTAAAAAAACAATCGCTTCGTCCAGGTTCAAATTTTCGATCTGGCAATAGAATTCAAATTGAACTATCCTAAAAATCAAATTGGGATAGCGACTAAAAAAAATGGCAAAGACCGATATCATATATAAGAAATGATTAATATGACTAAAAAAATAACGGATCTGTTAAGATCCATCGACATACTCGAAAGTGTGGGTGAGCTCAATATAGAGATCAACGACCTTCATTTCGATTCAAGGAAAGTTGGAGACAATGATTTTTTCATAGCACAGGTTGGCACACAGTCAGATGGTCATGATTTTATATCAAAAGCTATCGAACAAGGTGCTAAGGCTATTCTATGCCAGCATCTACCTGAAAATATTAATCCAAATGTAAGCTACATTAAGGTAGAAAATACGTCGAAGGCTCTTTCTGCACTGGCTCACAATTATTACGATTGTCCATCTAACAATTTAAAGCTTGTAGGAGTAACTGGAACAAATGGAAAAACGACCATTGCCAGCTTACTTTATGAACTATTCAGAAAGCTGGGTTATAAAGTTGGTCTTCTTTCAACAGTTACCAATTTTATCGATACAAAAGAGGTTAAGTCAACGCATACCACTCCTGATGCCATTCAAATTTCGAAACTTTTAAGCGAGATGGTTGATGAGGGCTGTGAGTATTGTTTTATGGAAGTTAGTTCTCATGCTGTTGATCAGCACAGAACAAAAGCTTTAAATTTTAAAGGTGGTATTTTCACCAACCTGACTCACGATCATTTAGATTATCACAAAACTTTTGATGCCTATTTAAGAGCAAAAAAAGGATTTTTCGATCAGTTGGGTAAAACGTCATTTGCCATTACCAATGCAGATGATAAAAATGGAAAAATAATTTTGCAAAACACCAAAGCACATAAGTTCACTTATTCAACTCGAGCTTTCGCTGATTTTAGAGCTCAGATTCTTGAGAAGCACTTCAATGGCATGCAATTGGGAATAGATGGGCTTGAGTTATGGACAAATTTCATTGGCGATTTTAATGCTCATAACCTATTAGCCGTTTATAGTGCTGCACGACTTCTTGATCAATCAAAAGAAGAAGTCTTAATGAAGATGAGTGAGCTTAATTCTGTTGCTGGAAGGTTTGAGAGTATCATTTCTCCAAATGGTATTATGGCAATTATCGATTATGCTCACACGCCTGATGCCTTAAAAAATGTTTTGCTTACAATCGATCAACTTCGTACAAGAAACGAAACGGTAATTACCGTTGTGGGTGCAGGTGGAGATAGAGATAAAACGAAGCGACCTTTAATGGGTAAAATTAGTGCTGAATATAGCGATAAAGTGATTTTAACTTCTGACAACCCACGATCTGAAAACCCAGATACAATCATCACTGAGATGAGGGAAGGTATTTCTGCTAATAATCTAAAAAAGATACTCGCTATTACAGATAGAAAAGAAGCTATTCGAACAGCTATCATGCTAGCTAAAAAGGATGATATTATTCTTGTAGCTGGTAAAGGTCACGAAGATTACCAAGAAATTAATGGTGTGAAACATCACTTTGACGATAAAGAAATTATTAATGAAATATTCAATCAATAAATATGCTATACTATCTTTTTAAATTTCTACATGAGTTAGATTTTCCAGGAGCTGGGATGTTTGATTATATTTCATTTCGTGCCTCTTTAAGTATCATCACCTCACTTTTAATTGCGACCGTATTTGGTAAAAAAATCATTTATTATCTTCAAAAACAACAAATTGGTGAAGTCGTAAGAGACCTTGGTCTTGCAGGACAACTCGAGAAAAAAGGAACACCAACAATGGGTGGGATCATTATTCTAATTTCTATTCTCGTTCCTGTTTTATTATTTGCCAAGCTCGACAACATTTATATCATTTTGATGATTATCACAACTGTTTGGTTAGGATTGATCGGATTTATAGACGATTATATCAAAGTTTTCAAGAAAGATAAAGAAGGGTTAAAAGGTCGATTCAAAATTGCTGGTCAAGTAGGCTTAGGTTTAATTGTAGGTTTAACTTTATATCTAAACGATGATGTGGTTATTCGCGAAAGAGCCAATATTTATGACATTGGAACACAAACAGAAATTGTTGATGAAGGGTTTACCGCTGACAGAGCAAATCCTACAGCGATGACAAAGGATATCAAGTCAACTAAAACGACTATTCCATTCTTTAAGAACAATGAATTTGACTACGAAGATCTAGTTCGTTTTGGAGGAGAATATTCACCAATTCTTGCCTGGATACTCTTTATTGTTGTCACCATATTTATCGTAACAGCCGTTTCCAATGGCGCTAATATGACAGATGGTCTCGATGGACTCGCAACAGGAACTTCAGCCATAATTGGTGCCACACTTGGTATCCTGGCCTATCTTTCCGGTCACTTAGTTTATGCCAGTTATCTCGACATCATGTACATTCCTCATTCAGGAGAACTAGTTGTTTATATAGCTGCATTTATTGGATCTACTATCGGCTTTCTATGGTACAACTCCTATCCTGCTCAAGTTTTCATGGGAGACACAGGAAGTCTTTCATTGGGAGGAATAATTGCCGTATTAGCAATTATCATTCATAAAGAGCTATTAATACCTGTACTCTGCGGAATTTTTCTGGTGGAAAATATTTCTGTTGTGATGCAAGTTTCATGGTTTAAGTATACAAGAAAAAGATACGGTGTAGGTCGTCGAATATTCAGAATGGCACCTCTACACCATCATTATCAATTAAAGGGATATCCTGAAGCTAAGATTGTAACTCGATTTTGGATTATCGGTATTTTATTAGCTGTTATCACTATTGTGACCCTTAAAATCAGATAAATGAATAGTCATAAAACCATAGTTGTTTTAGGTGCTGGAGAAAGTGGTGTTGGTGCAGCTATATTAGCTAAAAGCAAAGGCTTTAATGTATTTGTTTCAGATAAGGGACAAATCACATCAAACTATAGCAAAATTCTGAACGAATACGAAATTCCTTTCGAAGAAGGAAAACATAGTGAGGAACGCATTATTGAGGCGATTGAGGTTATTAAAAGCCCTGGTATTCCTGATACTGCTCCACTAATTAAAAAACTAAACAGTTTAAACATTCCTGTCATTTCAGAAATCGAATTTGCAGGACGCTACTCAGATGCCAAAATGATTTGCATTACGGGTAGCAATGGGAAAACAACAACAACACTGCTCATATATCACATGCTGAAAAAAGCAGGTATCAATGTGGGCTTAGCAGGTAATATTGGCCATAGTTTGGCGCGTCAGGTAGCCGAGAATGATTATAGTCACTATGTGGTTGAATTAAGCAGTTTCCAGCTTGATGGCATGCAGCAATTCAAAGCAGATATTGCCATTTTAATGAATATCACACCTGACCATCTGGATCGTTACGATTATAAGATGGAGAATTATATTGATTCTAAATTCAGAATCATTCAGAATCAGACTGAGAATGATGCTTTCATTTTCTGTCATGATGATGAGATTATTAAAAAAGAATTAAAGCAAATATCAATTCAGGTTCAAAAACATCCATTTAGTATTTATGAATGTTTACCAAAGGGGGCAAGTTTGAAAGATGACGATTTAATTATTAAGAATGAAGATATCAATCTTAATATGAAACAGAAAGACCTTTCCTTAAAAGGGAAGCACAACACTTATAACTCAATGGCTGCAGGAATTGCGGGAAGCATTCTCGGCATTCGTAAGGAGGTCATCAGAGAAAGCCTTAGTGATTTTAAAGGTGTAGAACACCGTCTGGAGAAATTAACAAATGTTCGTGGTGTTGAATTTATAAATGATTCAAAAGCAACAAACATCAATTCAACTTGGTATGCTCTGGAAAGTATGGATGACGAAACTGTTTGGATAGTTGGTGGCGTTGATAAAGGCAATGACTATTCAGAATTGATGGATTTGGTGAAAGATAAGGTGAAAGCTATTGTATGCTTAGGCGTTGACAATTCAAAAATCCACGCAGCTTTTGATGGCGTCATCAATTCAATTGTAGATGCAGATTCCATGCCCGATGCCGTGAAAAAAGCATTCGAATTAGCAGACGAGGAGGCTACTGTTTTATTATCTCCTGCTTGTGCAAGTTTCGATCTGTTCAAAAATTATGAAGATAGAGGCAATCAATTTAAAGATGAAGTGCAAAAACTATAGCAAGAATTAAATGGGACGATTTACAGGTAATTTTAAATTACAAGGCGATAAGGTGATATGGATCATTATATTTCTACTATCCATCATTTCGCTTTTGGTAGTCTACAGTTCTACTGGAACCTTAGCTTATAAGGTTAAAGGAGGAAATACGTCCTATTTTTTCATCAAGCAATTAGTCTTATTACTGGGTTGTTATTTTATTATTTGGGTCACCCACAAAATTCCCTATAAACATTATTCCAGTTGGGCCAATATGGGGCTATTCATAGCTATAGGTATGTTGTTATTAGCCAAAATTGTTGGGGTTAATTTAAATCAAGCTTCCAGATGGATCACAATTCCAGGCATTGGCTTTAACTTTCAACCTTCTGAATTAGCAAAACTGGCATTAATTCTATTCGTCTCACGAATACTATCAAAATTCCAGACAGATAGAGAATGTCAAAAAGAAGCTTTCTGGAAAATAATCGCAGCAATTGGTGTCGTTTGTGGTATCATCTTTCTCGATGACTTTTCAACTTCTGCCATGCTAGGAGGCATTTGTCTCATGCTCATGTTTATAGGTCGAATAGCAGCCAAATACCTTCTTGGTACTTTAGGAGCTGGTTTAGGATTAATTATCATCTTACTAATAATAGCACCATTCTTACCAGATAGTTTTGGACGTATTCATACAGTGAGGAATCGAATTTTGAACTTCGCTGGCATGGGTGAGAAAAAAACTGACAACGACCGTAACTATCAAGTCGATCAGGCAAAAATAGCCGTCGTTTCTGGTGGTATAATAGGTAAAGGCCCTGGCAATAGTGACCAACGGAATTTCTTACCTCATCCCTACTCCGATTTTATTTATGCTATTATACTTGAAGAATTAGGATGGTTTGGCGGATTTGGAATTCTGGCACTCTATCTTTTCCTAATTTACCGAGCGGGCCTGATAGTTCGGAAATGCGATCGAACTTTCCCCGCGTTTCTCGTCATTGGTCTCAGTTTAAGCATTGTTGCGCAAGCTTTAACCAATATGGCCGTTTCGGTCAATTTAATTCCAGTAACAGGTCAACCCCTGCCTCTGGTCAGTATGGGGGGAACCTCTTTGATATTTACCAGTGCAGCACTAGGAATGATTTTAAGTGTGAGCCGATCAGTTAAAGAACAAGAAGAATTAAACCATGCAGAAGATTAAAATAATAGTTAGCGGAGGTGGAACTGGAGGACATATCTTTCCAGCAATTTCAATTGCCAATGCCCTAAAAGCAAAGCAAGACGATATAGAAATTTTATTTGTAGGTGCCGATGGTAAAATGGAAATGGAGAAAGTTCCAGCTGCTGGTTACAAAATAATTGGACTTCCGATTAGAGGCTTGCAAAGAAATTTCAGCAAAGAGAATTTAAAATTTTTCTCTCGATTATTCAAAAGTTTACGTAAGGCTAAAAAGATAATCAAAGAATTCAAACCTGATGCTGTAGTTGGAGTGGGTGGCTATGCCAGTGGTCCTTTATTACATGCGGCAAACAAGATGGGTATCCCATCATTAATTCAGGAGCAAAATTCATACGCAGGTATAACGAATAAACTATTAGCTAAGAAAGCCAACAAAATTTGTGTGGCTTATCAAGGTATGGAGCGATTTTTCCCTGCTGATAAAATCTTAATGACTGGGAATCCTGTCAGAAAAGACCTAATACAATTAAAGGATCTAAGATCAGAAGCTCAGCGTTTTTTCAATCTTGATCGAAGCAAAAAGACACTACTGGTTATTGGAGGAAGCTTAGGAGCAAGAACCATCAATCAGAGTATTATAGAAAACATTGAAGCCTTTAAAGACAAGGCTATTCAAGTCGTATGGCAATGTGGTAAATTCTACCATACAGAGATGAAGGAGAAGCTTGCTAAAGCCAATGTTGACAACGTACAAGTTTCAGATTTCTTAGCTCGAATGGATTTAGCTTATGCGGCAGCCGATCTTGTTATTTCAAGAGCAGGCGCAGGTACTATTTCTGAACTTTGTTTAGTGGAGAAAGCTTGCATTTTGGTTCCGTCACCTAATGTTTCGGAAGATCATCAAACTAAAAATGCCATGGCTCTTGTTAATCAAGATGCAGCCATGATGATTCCAGATGTTGAAGCGAAAGAAAGATTGGTTAAAGAAGCCTTATTGCTATTAGATAGAGATTCAGAACTGGAAAAGCTTGAGAAAAACATTGCCTTACTAGCAAAACCAAATGCTGCAGACGAAATTGCAGATGAGATATTAAAAATGATTAAGCAATAAGTTTAAGTTTTAAAACTTAAATTGATTCACATATAGGCAGGGAAATGATGAATGTAGAGGATTTTAAAAACATCTATTTTGTAGGTATTGGAGGTATTGGGATGAGTGCTATTGCACGATACTTCAAAGCTATAGGAAAAAATGTGTATGGCTACGACAAGACACAAACTTTGCTGACTGGTGAATTAGAAAAAGAAGGAATAAGTATTATTTTCAAAGATGGCGTTGATCAAATCCCAGAGATTTATCTCAATAAAAAAGAAACGTTAGTGGTTTATACACCTGCTATTCCATCCAATCACGAACAATTGTCATTTTTCAAAAACGAGGACTTCCTCTTGATGAAAAGAGCCCAGGTTTTGGGTTTCTTATCCGATCCTTTGAATGGTATTGGTATAGCTGGCACACATGGGAAGACGACTGTATCGAGCTTAACAGCTCATATTTTTAAAAATTCGGCTCTAGATTGTAATGCCTTTCTAGGTGGTATTGCAAGAAATTACAACACGAATCTGCTTCTATCAAAAACAAGCCCGTGGGTTGTTATAGAGGCAGACGAATTTGACCGATCATTTCTTCAACTACACCCACAAGTAGCTGTTGTTACCTCTATGGATGCTGATCATTTAGATATTTATGGAAAAAAAGAGGACCTTGAAAAAACATTTCAGGATTACGTCAGACAAATAAAAAAAGGTGGACATTTAGTCTATAAAAAAGGCTTAGATCTAAACCCTTCTGACATCAATCTTTATTCATATTCCTTAGAGGATGAAGCCGATTTCTATGCAAAAAACCTCAAGCTAGTTCAAGGATTATATCAATTTGATTTAGTACACCCTAAGGGTTGCATCGAAGGTTTAAAACTTTCATATCCGGGTCGAATAAATGTTGAGAATGCGATTGCTGCTAGTGCTGTAGCTCTAATCTGTGGAATTAGCCATGAAGAACTTCGTTTAGCACTAAATAATTTCATGGGGGTTCGCAGAAGATTCGACTATCGTATTAAAAGTGATAAATTGGTTTTTATTGATGATTATGCTCACCACCCAAAGGAACTTTGGGAAAGTATTTCATCAGTTAAAGCCATTTACCCTGATAAAAAAATAACAGGAATCTTTCAGCCTCACCTCTATACAAGAACACGTGATTTTGCAGATGGTTTTGCTGAAAGCTTAGACTTATTAGATGAACTTATCTTGTTAGACATCTATCCTGCAAGAGAATTACCTATTCAAGGTGTCGATTCAAATCTAATTCTTAGCAAGATGAAAAAGAAAGGCAGAATCTGCTCTAAGGATGAATTAATTGAACAAATTAAACAGAGTGAAATAGAAGTATTGTTAACTTTGGGTGCTGGCGATATTGACAAGCTCGTTGAACCTATTGAACAGATTATGAATCAAAGAATAAAATGTTAAATAAAATCAAACCCATATTAATTACCTTGGCACTATTAGCCTACATTATTTTCACTTTTGCCTTTGTGAATAAGAAAAGTGATGCCTTGCTTGTAACAGGTATTAATATCGATATTATTGATAGTTTAAACACTCATTTTATATCCGATTCTGATATCAGAAATCTCATATTAAAGAATCACCCCGATATTATTGGCAACTATACAGCTAGCATAAATAAGGAGAATCTAGAACGTTTAATTAATAAAATCCCATCTGCTAAAAACACCGAAGTTTACACCTCACTAAAGGGTTGTTTACATGTAGAAATTGAGCAACGCAAACCTATTGTTCGATTATTAAAGGGTAAAGGATTTTATATTGATGAAGAAGGTGGGCGAATGCCGCTATCTTCAAACTACACATCAAGGGTTTTGGTTGTCTCTGGCCACATCAAAGATAAGACGATTGAAACGGATTTAATGCCACTGGTCAATTTTATCACAAAAGATGAATTTTGGTCTTCGCAAATCAATCAAATCTATGTAGATTCGAATGATGAATACATTTTAATACCTAGAGTAGGTGGGCAGAAAATTGAGATGGGTAAAATTGATAATTTCGAAAGGAAATTTGACAAGCTCTATGCGTTATACAAAAATGGATTTTCAACAGAGGGTTGGAACAAATACAAAAAAATAAATTTGAAATACGAGAATCAGGTCGTATGTACAAAAAGATAATAGGATGATCAACACAAACGAAATTATAGCGGCGATAGATATTGGCACAACTAAAATTGTTGCCATTGCTGGGAAAGTTACATCCAACGGAGAACTTCAAATACTGGGATTAGAAAAAACCAAATCAACAGGTGTCGTTAAGGGAGTTATCCAAAACATAAACCAAACAATTGGAGCCATTCGTGAAGTGGTCGAAAAATTAGAACAAAATACAAACCTTAAAATTGATAAGGCATACGTTGGTATTGCCGGACAGCATATTAGAAGCTTAAAGAATCGCCAGTTTAAATACATTCAAAACGGTTCCGAAATTATTACTCAAGAAGATATTGATACTATTCTGAAAGAAAACTTCAGGATTCCAATTCAAGTAGGCGAGCAAATTCTCCACGTCATACCACAAGACTATGTGGTTGATAAAGATAAGGGAATTACTGATCCACTAGGCATGGCTGGACGTAGACTTGATGGCAACTTTAATATCATTATTGGAAGAACGGCGTCTGCTAGAAATATAGAAAACTGTGTAAAAGCTGTTAATATCGATATTGAAGAGTTGGTTCTTGAACCTTTAGCTTCTTCACTTGCAGTACTTACTCATGAAGAGAAGGAAGCTGGTGTTGTACTTGTTGATATCGGTGGTGGAACCACAGATATCACACTTTATTTCGATGGTGTTCTTCGTCATACAGCTGTCGTTCCTTTTGGAGGCGATGTTGTTACCAAGGATATTAAAGAAGGCTGTCATCTCCTACTAAAACAAGCTGAAGCTTTAAAAGTACAGTTTGGCGAGGCAGTTGAGCAATTGGCAGATAGCGACAAGGTGGTAAACATTCCACAAACAGGTGGATGGGATCCTAAAGAGATTGCATTTAAAACCGTTGCACAGATTATTCAGTGCCGTATGGAAGAAATTTTAGATCGTGTGAAATATCAAATTGACATGACACCTTATGGAGACAAACTTGGAGCAGGAATTGTACTTACTGGAGGTGGTGCAATGCTTAGAAACCTTGATGTTTTGACAAAAGAAAAACTGGGCGTAGATGTTAGAATTGGTTATCCAAATGCTTCAGCTATGATTAAGGTTGATGAAGCCATTAATATGCCGATGTATGCAACAAGCATAGGTTTATTATTGAATGGTTTAAACAAACTTCAACATAAGCCAAGCGATGGCGTTTCGAACCAAGCAAATACTAAAACAAAAAAGAGAGGTTTAAAGCGTTTCTTTGAAACTATCTTTGATAACTAATATTAAAATATGAAAGACAAATTTATGCTAATATTGAATTCCCCTAGATATTCATATCAAATTCAAGTCTCATCAATTTGTCCATTAATAAAAAACAATATAAACCCTAAATTATGATTGACGATATACTACCTGTTGATTTTGAGACAAAAGAGGAATCAATGATCAAAGTTATTGGTGTTGGAGGCGGTGGAGGTAACGCTGTCAATCACATGTATAAAGAAGGTATCAAAGATGTTGGCTTTGTGATTTGCAATACCGATGCTCAGGCTCTAGTTGATAGTCCTATTCCTTTAAAAATACAATTAGGTAAAAGTTTAACTGAAGGTAGAGGAGCAGGTAACAAACCTGAAAAAGGTCGCCAGTCAGCCATAGAAAGCATAGATGATGTCAATAAACTTTTGGGAGAAAAGACCAAGATGGTATTCATTACTGCTGGTATGGGGGGGGGGACAGGAACTGGTGCTGCACCTGTAATTGCAGAATTGGCTAAAGAAAAAAACATATTAACTGTTGGAATTGTAACCATTCCTTTCCTCTTTGAAGGAAAACGCCGTGTACAGCAAGCACTCGAAGGCATTGAAAACTTAGAAAAACATGTAGATGCTTTATTGATTATTAATAATGAAAAATTAAGAAGCATGTTTGGGGATTTGAAACTCTCTGAAGCTTTTGCTCAAGCTGATAGTGTTTTATCCATAGCTGCCAAATCTATTGCTGAAATCATAACCGTTCATGGCTATGTAAACGTTGACTTCGCCGATGTTGAAACCGTAATGCGTAATTCAGGAGTTGCAATCATGGGATCGGCCAGCTTAGCTGGAGAGGACAGAGCTATAAAAGCAATTAAACAAGCGCTGAATTCGCCACTATTAAACAGCAATAATATTTATGGCGCACGTAATATCTTACTTAATATTATTTCAGGTGCTGAAGAAGCAACGATGACTGAAGTAACTGATATTACCGAATACGTCCAGGCAGTTGTTGGTAATGATGTGAATATTATATGGGGAAATGGCTACAGCGAATCTTGCAAGGATGAATTAAGTGTAACCATTATTGCTACAGGTTTCACTGATAATCCAATTCCAGAATTGAATATTCAACCTCGACAACATGAGCAAAATAAAGCCCCTCAATTGGAGTTAATTATCGAAAATCCAGAAATGCTGGAAGCTGAAGCCAACAATTCAAAAAGAAAAACAACTGCTCCTAAAATCAAAAGTGTTAATCAAACAGAAATGGTTGAGGAATATTTTGATGATGAAGAAATAGGTGGAGATATTGAAGAAAAGGAGCATAAAAGTAAGTCGGATAATTCTTTTGTAGCACCACAGCCAAAAGAGGTGAAAAAAGATAAAAAATCAGGTTGGCTCAAAGATACTCTAGGTTCATTATTCGATACAGAAGATACCTCAATGTAAATTATAATCTGAAATTCAGATTATTTTTCTAAGTATAATTTCACTTAGAAAATCTAATAAAAATTAAGACATAGATAATTAAGTATTACTTTTGCAGCGCAAAAACGTTAAATACAATTACACACATCCAACAGAGGATAAATAAGATAAATTAATGAGCGAGGAATTAATGGATTTTGGCCTAGTAGAAGACGAAGCTTCAATTATTAAAGTAATTGGAGTTGGTGGAGGTGGAGGCAATGCTGTTAACTACATGTATCAACAAGGTATCAAAGATGTTGATTTTATCATCTGTAATACCGATGCACAAGCTTTAGCAAAAAGTAATGTGCCTAAAAAGATTCAATTAGGTGAATCTTTAACTGAAGGACGAGGAGCTGGTAACAAACCTGAGAAAGGCGAACAATCAGCTATCGAAAACCTTGATGATGTAATGGCGGTTCTAGCTGACAATACTAAAATGGTTTTTATTACTGCTGGAATGGGGGGTGGCACTGGAACTGGTGCTGCACCAATCATTGCTAAAGCAGCAAAGGATATGAATATCTTAACAGTTGGTATTGTAACCATTCCATTCCGATTCGAAGGTAGGCAGCGAATTAGCCAAGCAATTGAGGGCATCAGAAAACTTAAAGAAAGCGTCGATTCACTTCTTGTAATCGATAATGGAAAACTTTCAGAAATATATGGCGACCTTAAACTATCAACAGCATTCTCAAAAGCTGATGATGTTTTAGCCACCGCAGCAAAAGGTATTGCTGAAATTATAACTTTACATGGTTATATCAATGTTGACTTCGAAGATGTTAAAACTGTGATGACTGATAGTGGTGTTGCTGTTATGGGATCGGCAAGTGCTGAAGGTGAAGGAAGAGCTGTAACGGCCATTCGTGAAGCTTTAACCTCTCCTCTACTTGACAACAATGATGTTCGAGGAGCAAAATCTATTCTTCTCAATATCACATCAGGAACCGAGGAAGTAACAATGGATGAAGTTGGTGAGATCACCGATTACGTTTATGAGGCTGTAGGTGATAGCGGTAATATTATATGGGGAACTGGTCAGGATGAAGCTTTGGGAAATAAAATTTCAGTAACCATTATTGCGACAGGTTTTGAACATGACGATTCTGAAAACTACAATCCAATACCTCAGCAAGCTATAATCAATAAACCAAGTGCTTTCAAGGGAGGTAAAGGACCAGCTAAGGTAACTGAAACTCAAAAATTACAGTTGGAATTGGACCCAATGCCTAAGCAAGAAGCTGAGTTAAATGAAAAACTTGATGCCAGTAATATGAATGAGGCTGAAATTCGAGAAAACGAAGATATACCTGCATTCAAGCGTAAACAAATTAATTTGCAACGAACTGAACCTTCCAGAACAACAAACGTGGTCCACTTCAACTTGGATGATTTCGATAATTAATACAAATCTATATAAGTCCGAACATCATACTCGGTTTTATATAATAACCTGATACATCATGACTTTATTAGAACAAATAAACAGCGATATAAAGGCTGCAATGAAAGCCAAAGACAAAGAAAAGCTACAAGCTCTTAGAGCAGTAAAAGCAGCTTTTATGCTTGAAATGACCAAAACGGGTAGTACAGAAATTGCCGATGCTAATGCTTTGAAAATTGTTCAAAAACTAGCTAAACAAAGAAAAGATTCTGCTGATACATACGTAACTGGTGGACGTCAAGAACTAGCTGATGTTGAGTTAAAAGAAATGTCTTTTATCGAAGCTTACCTACCTGCACAAATTAGCGATGAAGAGCTAACTGCTGCCATTAAGCTTTTGATTGAAAAAACTGGCGCTAGCTCTATAAAAGATATGGGTAAAGTTGTTGGTATGGCCTCTAAAGAATTAGCAGGTCGTGCTGATGGAAAAACGATCGCTGAAAAGGTGAAAGCATTACTTGCCTAGCTGAATAAATTCAATAAAACAGAGAGGCTGTCAATTAATACTGACAGCCTCTTTTGTATATTATTTTGTCAGAGTCGTTTATTCAATAATCTCTGCTATTATCGTTGCGGAGTTACAACGAACCGCTTTTACTTTTACAAAATCACCAACTTTGAGGTCCCTTTTAGGTAAAACAAAGGCCTTATTCTGTGAACTACGCCCATACAGTTCTTGATCCGATTTCTTAGAAAAACCTTCAATTAAAATCTCGAAAGTTTTACCAATATCACGCTGATTACTTTCTAGTGATAATTGTCTTTGTAAGGCAATCATTTGATCCAAACGCTTCGATTTCACATCTTCAGGAATATTATCTTTCAGGTTTTTATAAGCGAATGTTCCAGGACGCTCCGAATACTTAAACATATAAGAATAATCGTACTTCGCCCATTTCATCAAATCTAATGTCTCTTGAAACTCTTCTTCTGTTTCGTTATGAAATCCAACAAAAATATCGGAAGTTAAACCACAGTCAGGAATATATTTGCGGATAGCTTCTACACGATCCATATACCATTCGCGAGTGTATTTACGACGCATATTTTTCAGCACCTCGTTACTACCCGATTGAACTGGCAAGTGAATACTCCTGCAAATATTTGGATTAGCAGCCATCACTTTAAGTGTATCATCACTCATGTCTTTTGGATGAGAGGTTGCAAATCGAATACGCATATTGGGTTCTGCTTTAGCAACCGTTTCCAGAAGCTCCGGGAAAGTAATTTCAGAAATCGGATTCTTGAAGTGATATGAATTCACATTTTGCCCCAACAAAGTAACTTCCTTGTAACCTTTAGAAGCCAAATCGTGTACTTCTTTCAAAACACTTTCAAAGTTACGACTACGTTCTCGCCCTCGCGTATAAGGCACAATACAATAAGTACAGAAGTTGTTACATCCTCTCATAATTGAAACAAAGCCAGAAATAGCTGTTTCATCAATACGAGAAGGACAAATATCCTTATAAGTTTCTGTCAATGATAAGTCGATATTAATGGCCTTTTCACCCTTCTCAGCTTTCTTTACTAACAAAGGTAAATCCATATAAGCATCAGGTCCAACAACAATGTTTACATTTTTCTCCTGCTCAAAAAGTTTTTCGCCTAAACGTTCAGCCATACAGCCAATTATACCAACTAGGAGCTTAGGATTCTTCTTTTTTAACACACTAAAACCTTGAACTCTCCCACGAACTCTTTGCTCAGCATTCTCACGCACTGAACAAGTATTTACCAAAATCAAATCTGCCTCAGTTCGTTCATTTGTTCTCTCAAAACCATCGTGCTCCATAATGGCAGCGACTACTTCACTGTCGGCAACATTCATTTGGCAACCATAGGTCTCCATGAATAGTTTTTTATTGCTTTTGCTCATTGTTTTTTCAATTATCCTTAATGTCCACATTCAACCATACTGAAGGAAGACTTATTGTCTTTTGTTTAACGCGCAAATATAGATCTTATTAGCTGAATGGCAATTGAAGACTAACAAAATCTCTTGATATAGATTCAGTAAACACAAGCATTTAACCTGAAAAAAAAACTCTTAATGTACTTTTATATTGATTGAACCTCTGTTTTTTAAGGAAGTCAATATAAAATTCCGATATTTAGGCCATAATTGACTTTAATGGGTTTAATTCAAGTATATATTAATCCCGTTAAGTCATAACTAAGCCTTATTTTCAGAATTATTTCAAAATGCAAGACCAATCAAAATCTCCGGATTTTCAGAAAATTGATATCAAACAAGTATTTGCCAGTAAAAGCAAAAAAGTTGCTAGATTTATCCCTAGCTTCATCATATCTTATTTAAAGCGCATTATCCATCAGGATGAACTAAATGATTTCCTTTCTAAAAACCATCATAAACAAGGAATCAATTTCTCTCAAGCCGTTTTAGATGAATTATCAATTTCATACGAAATTACTGGGCTCGAAAAATTAGATAAAAACAAGCGCTACCTTTTGGTTGCAAATCACCCACTTGGTGGAGCTGATGGGCTTATTCTGATCAGTCTTTTTGGAAAGCATTTCAAAAAGATTCGCTTTTTGGTTAATGACATTCTAATGAATATCAAAAACATGGGACAGGTATTTGTTCCTATAAATAAACACGGCGGCCAGGCCAGAGAAGCAGCTAAAATTATTGAATCTGCTTACCTATCTGAATCTACAATTCTGACTTTTCCTGCAGGACTCGTTTCCAGAAAACAAAAGGGAGTGATTAAAGATCTTGAGTGGAAAAAAAGTTTTATCGTAAAAGCAAAGAAGCACCAACGCGATATTGTACCTATACACATCAGCGGTCGTAATTCAGATTTCTTCTACAACTTAGCCAATTTCAGAAAGTTTATTGGTCTAAAAGCCAACATCGAAATGTTGTATTTAGTAAACGAACTATTCAAACAAAGAGGCAAGAAATTCAAAATTATAATTGGGGATCCTATCCCATTCAAAAGCCTTGATAGTAGTCTAACTCATAATCAATGGGCGGAAAAAATTAATAAGCAATGTTACGATCTTGCTAACTAATTATATAAAAACATAAATCCACAAGAAGTACTATATTTGCGGGGATTTAAAAATTTCATCCTAGTCGATACATAAAATTAGCTATGGAGATATCCTTAATTTCACTTATATTGCTAGAAATACACCACAAACAAATTTAAATATTCTTAATTTAAGGATACTAGAATTGTAGCCATCAAAAAAAAGAAACCAAATGAAAGATATTATCCCACCAGTAGATAGAGAGCTGCTTGAAAAAGAACTCACAGAGGAAAGATTTGTAAGAAAAACAAATAAGGGATCAAACGAAATTTACTGTTTTACTCACCATGACTCGCCAAACTTAATGCGCGAGGTAGGACGTTTACGTGAAATTACATTTAGAAAAGCTGGTGGTGGAACTGGTAAAGAAACCGATATTGATCATTACGATTTAGATGAAAAACCTTATCGCCAGCTAATTGTCTGGGATCCTAGTGCTAAGGAAATACTAGGTGGCTATCGCTATATTATCTGTAAAGAGGCTCACACTAACGAACAAGGTGATCTACAATTAGCGACTTCGCGATTATTTGATTTTTCAGATGAATTCAAAAAAGAATACATCCCAAACATGATTGAACTAGGACGTTCATTTGTTCAGCCAGAATACCAATCGATACTAAAAGGTAGAAAGAGTCTTTATGCCTTAGATAACTTATGGGATGGACTTGGAGCTCTTATTGTTGAATATCCTGAAATCAAATATTTCTTTGGGAAAGTTACCATGTACCCTCATTTCAATACTGAGGCTCGCAACCACATTCTGTATTTTATGAACCGCATGTTTAATGATCCCGATAAACTTGCCTGGCCATTGAACCCTCTAAAGACGGATGCCGATACTGCTGCAATGGATGCAACTTATAACGGTGTTGATTTCAAAGAGAACTATAAAATATTATCCAGAATTGTTCGTGAGAATGGTGCAAATATTCCTCCACTGATTAATGCATACATGGGCCTGTCTCCATCTATGAGAAGTTTTGGAACGGCTGTGAATACACACTTTGGTGACGTTGAAGAAACGGGTATCATGATTACTATTGAAGATGTATACGAAAACAAAGTTGAGCGTCATATTTCATCTTATTTGAATTTCTTGAAAATTCGCTTTCCAAAAACGAATTTCCACCTTTTCAAAAAAAGACACTAGGCAATATCTTATTGCCGCAAACGAAAAAAGTCATCCAATTGGATGACTTTTTTCATTTATTCTAAATATGAAAATGTGTGAGGAATCTTTAACTCACACATCATCTTATAGCTTAATAAGCTCTCTTAGTGTTTCCTTCAACATAGTTAATGTATGATGTATTCACTACTTTGTTTCCACCCGGAGTTGGATAATCACCCGTAAAATACCAATCACCATTATTCTCAGGACAGGCAGCGTGTAAATTCTCAACAGTTTGGAAAACAATCTTAACCTCAGCCTCCATATTATCAGGAGTTAATTGTTTAGAAATTTTATCAGAAATTTCTTCAGGGGTGAATGGCTTATAAATCTCAGTTACATAATTCATCACCTCTTCCTTAGGTAAGTTCTCTTGAGCCTTACATTTCTGATAAACCTCATCGATAACATTCTCCATATTTCTTTCCTTAAGCAATGCAATGGCGGCATTAAAGGCACAGAAATCGCCCATTCTTGTCATATCAATTCCATAACAATCAGGATAACGAATTTGCGGTGCAGATGACACAACCACAATTTTCTTAGGATGAAGTCTATCTAAGATTCTTAAGATACTTTTCTTAAGTGTTGTTCCGCGAACAATTGAATCGTCAATAATAACTAAGTTATCAACACCATTACGAACAATACCATAAGTAACATCGTAAACATGACCAACTAAATCATCACGACCTTCATCACCCGAGATAAAAGTTCTAAGCTTAACATCTTTAACAGCAATTTTCTCAACACGAGGCTCTACAGAAATAATCTCTTGTAATTTTTCCTCGGTCCATTCACCATTCAAATCGTGAATCTTGCGTTTTTTAACTTCCATCAGTTCATTACGCACCCCTTCCATCATACCATAAAAAGCAGTCTCCGCTGTATTTGGAATGAATGAGAACACAGAATTTTTTATATCATGATCGATACTGTCAAGAATGGCTGGGGTCAATAATTCACCCAATTTCTTTCTCTCAAGATATATATCCTTATCCGATCCTCTTGAAAAATAAATACGCTCAAAAGAACAAGATCTTCTTTTTTCCGGAACACGAATAGATACTTCCGAAACGTCTCCGTTCTTACGGATGATTAAACCTTTACCTGGATCGATTTCCTTAATATCACTAGCTCTTACATTCAAAGCAGTTTGAATAACAGGACGCTCTGAAGCAACGACTACAATCTCATCGTCTTGATAATAGAAAGCTGGACGAATCCCCCAAGGGTCGCGCATTACAAATGAATCGCCATGTCCAAACATACCCGCAATAGCATATCCACCATCCCAATCACGAGAAGCATTAGAAAGTACTTTCTGCACATCAAGATTATCCTCGATTAGTGGAGATATTTCCTGAGAAGTATAACCTTCATTTTTATATTGTCTGAATTTAAGTTGGTTTTCTTCATCAAGATAATGACCAACTTTTTCAAGAATAGTTACTGTATCTGTATAATCAGTAGGGCTCTGACCTAATGAAACTAATAGATCAAATAGCTCATCAACATTAGTCAGGTTAAAATTACCTGCTAATACAAGGTTACGAGAACGCCAGTTGTTTTCGCGCTTTACAGGATGAACAAAATCGATACTATTACGACCGAAAGTTCCATAACGAAGGTGTCCTAAGTAAACTTCACCTGCAAAAGGCACATTCTCTTTTGCCCATTTAGCATCTTCAAATTTCTCTGGATTGGTAGCACGTACAGTTGCCAAATCACCATAAATACTATCGAAAACATCTTTTATTGGCTGATTACCATTTGAGCGATGACGATGAATATATTTCGTTCCAGGCTTTTGATCGATTTTTATACTAGCGGCTCCTGCTCCTTCTTGTCCTCTATTATGCTGCTTTTCCATCAAAAGACAAAGCTTCTGAATTCCATATTGCCAAGTCCCATACTTTTCCTGATAATACTCAAGAGGTTTACGCAAACGGACTAATGCAATTCCGCACTCGTGTTTAAGTTGATCACTCATTTCGATTTATTATAATGGTTATTTAGTACTTTCTTATCTCTGAAAAGGCAAATTTACAATTTCCTTTATAATTTTTTCAATAAAAAAAAAACCGCTTAGAGTCATCCAAGCAGTTCAATATTATTCTATTTCTTCAATCTCATTTTTTTCCTGCATTTCAAGGTCAACCAAATCTATACGATCTCTCCTAATGTAACTATTAGGATATAACTTCAAGCATTCTTTATATAAATAAACAGCCTCTAAATTGGTCCTGAAATTCCCAATGAGAACTCGAAAATCTGGAGCATGGTATTTAAGATAAACTCTATCATTAGGAAATCTCTCTTCAAGTTCATTTTTTATAAAAACAGCTTTTTCTCTATCACGACCTCCTCCAGAAAACACTTGAATTCTCCATCCATAAAAACCGGGAGTTACTGAATTTTCAGATCTATCAATTTTAAGTAAATCATCAATTCTATAATCCTGTATAATTCTTACCTGTCCTTGTCCCTCATCCTTTTGCCTAAGTCTCTCTAGAAACTCAACATCCCCTTCATAAAATTTCGTCTTTTTCACGCGAATTATTTCTTGAATTTGCTGATCAAGAGAATCTACATTTTGACTTGCATCATACACTTGTGCATGCACTGATGTGATACAAAAAGCAAATACAAAAGTGAGTAAAGAAAAAAGATGTTTCATTTGATATGTGTTTCCAAAACTAATGACTACTCTATCCTTTTATATTTCAAACAAGTATCATACAAATACAACTGAGTATCAACACTATTAATATTTTCAGAATAGATCTCAAAAATAATCAAATTTATCTAGCTTCAAATATTATTTAACGATTGATAAGATTTCTCCTTTTCAACATGATAACATTCGAAATGGGAACATTAACACACACCTTAATATGAATATGTTAGGGGATAGTTAGGCTTTTATATAAATAATCCAATGCTGAAATTTTAGCATTAATTAAGGTATTTATAGATATGGAATAAAAGCGGAGTGTGTACTTATTTTTGATAGAACTGCTGATTTGATTTTATACAACTAGGGGAAAAGAAAAAGGATGGTAACCACAACCATCCTTTCTTCTAACTATTAACCAAAATTTGAAGATCGATTCCAAGGATTCAATCTTCGTGCGCAAAAATAAGACCTATAAATTAAACTCAACATTATAATGATGAAAAATAAGACAAAATGTCCTATAACATATTATCAATCAAACTAAAATCTTTTAACAAATAGTCTAATTTATATTAGTAAAGAGCATAAACACTCAAACATTTACTCTTACGTATTAATAGGCAAAAACTATCTTTCTTTAATTTATCAAGGTTAAAAACATCCTCTTTGAAATAAATAACACTAAAAATTTACAGATCAGAGATACTTCAAAGCTTTCTTCCTCCGTTAAAGATTGTTAAGCATGAACGAGCACATTAGTATTTTTCTATATTTGTATCTATGAGTAAAAAATACATATGGTTAGTAACAATCGTTTTGGCGATATCCTTATGCGGATTGATCTTAATTCAGATCAAATACTATCAGTCTACAGCAAAAATTAAAGAAGATCAGTTTATACTTACGGTGAGCAAAGCTCTTGATCAGGTTGTTTCAGAGATGGAATCTGATGACGAAGCCAAGAGTATCCTCGAAGGCACAAGCAGTAATCAAATTCCTAATAGTTTAAAAAGGAATAAAAAAATAAATAGTCTCAGTTACACAATTGATATTCCAGCAAATCCTGACAAGCATCCAACGGCTGCAGTTAGTTACTATCAAGAAGGTAAAATCCTATCCACAAAAGAAACAGAGCTCAACTCAAAAAGTTTTAACGAATTATTAAAGAAAGCTCAAGATTCTCGATATCAATTCCCTAAAAACAGAATGGGATATCAATTTCAAACTTCCTTTCTTGCAACAAGTATGGCTCGTATGAACATGCCTCTAAAGGAGCGAATTGACTTGAATTCAATACACAAACTGATTAAAGAAAAACTGAAGAATAATGGTATTAAATTAGATTTTGAGTTTGCTATTCTATCCAATAATATCTTTTTGAAAAAATCGAAAGATTACTTCAAATACAAACAGCAAGAAAAATACTCCAAACAACTATTCCCTAACGATTCATTCAAAAATTCACATTACATAAACATCTTTTTTCCTGGGATGCATAAGTACATCATCCAGTCGTATACCATGTTAATACCTTCATTGATATTATCATTAATCCTGATTCTGTGCTGTGCCTTTACAATTTACATCATATTTAGACAGAAGCGTTTATCTAAAATTAAAAACGACTTCATCAATAATATGACTCATGAGTTTAAAACCCCTATTTCGACAATATCATTAGCTTCTCAGATGCTTAGAGACAGCTCTGTAACAACAACAGCATCGAGTATTGATCATATGGCAAAGATCATTAATGATGAAAGTCGTCGATTGACTTATCAGATTGAGAAAGTATTACAAATGGCCATTTTTAACGAAGGCCGTTTAAAATTAAAATTGAAAGCTATTAATCTTCATCATATAATTGAGAATCTAATGCCTAACTTCACAATTAGAGTTGAAGACAAAAAGGGTAATACATATCAACATCTTGATGCCAGAGAAGATCTAGTCATGCTAGATGAAATTCATATAGGAAACCTTATTTCAAACTTACTGGACAATGCCATAAAATATAGCAAAGACGTACCTGAGATAAGTATTAGCACAAGAAATAAAGATAAAGGAATTGTGATATCTATTACCGATAATGGTATTGGAATAGCAAACGAAGATCAAAAAATGATTTTCGAACGTTTTTTTAGAGTACATACTGGAAATGTTCACGATGTGAAAGGCTTTGGATTAGGTTTATCCTATGTAAAAAGAATTGCCGATGCTCACGGCGGACATGTTAGTGTTGATAGTAGCCTTGGGAAAGGCACAAAATTTGAAGTATACCTGCCATTTAAAAAATAGACATTATGAAAAAAGAAATTAAAGTCTTATTGGCTGAAGATGATGCAAATCTCGGCCTTTTGCTTAAAGAATATTTAGTAGCTAAAGGCTACGACACAACACTATGCGAAGATGGAGATAAGGCATACGATGCATTTTTAAAAAACCCTTTTGATATTGGCATCTTCGATGTCATGATGCCTCACCGTGATGGTTTTACTTTAGCCAAGGATATTCGTTTGATCAACTCTGAAATTCCAATCATCTTCCTTACAGCAAAATCGATGAAAGATGATGTACTGGAAGGTTTCAAAATTGGAGCTGACGATTATATGACCAAGCCTTTTAGTATGGAAGAGCTTTTGGTTCGTATCGAAGCTGTATTAAGAAGAGCTGGAGGGAAGTCGGAAAATAAGCAGGAAGAATTCAAACTTGGTCGTTTCCTTTTCGATTCTAAAAAACAATTGCTTCACGATACTGACAAAACGATTAAACTAACCACAAAAGAGTCGGAGCTTCTTAAGCTACTTTGCAAAAATGCAAACGAAGTATTAGAGCGTAATTTCGCGCTTAAAACCATCTGGTTAGACGATAACTATTTTAATGCACGAAGCATGGATGTTTATATTACTAAACTTCGTAAGCATCTTAAACCAGAAACTGAAATCGAAATTATAAATGTTCATGGTAAAGGTTATAAACTGATCATGTAATTAAAATAATAATTCGATAAGAAATCCCCAAAGCAAAAACTTTGGGGATTTTTTATACCGCCTTTCTACTATAAAAATAGTAGAAAGCTTTGTTGTTAATATTTATTCTACTATATTTGTAGTAGACAGTGAATTCAAAATCTATAATTGCAATAAATAGAGTATAGTATGAAACAAATGACAAAAGCTGAAGAACAGGTGATGCAGATATTATGGGACCTAAACGAAAGCAATGTAAGAAGCATTGTTGATAGGTTTGACATACCTAAGCCCGCATATACAACTGTTGCAACGGTTTTAAAAGTTTTAGAAAAGAAAGGTTTCGTGACTAAAGTACCACAAGGGAAAACACATTTATTTATCCCTCAGATTACTAAAGAAGAATATTCGGGACACCAAATGGGAAGTTTACTAAAGGACTACTTTAATGGATCATTTTCTAAAATGGCATCTTTTTTTGCTAAGGAAAACAACTTAAGTATTTCCGATTTGGAAGATATGATTGAGATGACTAAAAAAGAAATCAATAAAGACAAGTGATATGAATGAGTTTTATATTTACCTACTGAAATCATCAGCTGCTTTAGCTTTGTTCTATGGGGTTTATCATTTCTTTTTACAAGATGAAAAATTCTATAAGGGAATCAGACTTTACTTAGCCTCATCTCTACTAATGGCTTTCTTTTTACCTCTAATCAAGATGAATTTTGAAGTCACTGAAGCTGCCAATAGCTCAAACATTGTTTTGCTTCTTAACGCCATCAATCTAACTGCTAAAGGAAGTCATACAAACGCCTTATTAGAGAACATCTCATTAACTCAATTCACTGTTGGCTTCTACACCTTTATTTGTCTCATCCTATTCCTAAAATCTATTATTCGAATAAGCCAAACTCAGAGGATTATCAGAAATAACCCTAAAGACGAATATGAAGGACAAAAATTAATAAAAGTCGATAAGGACACTCCAAACTTTTCTTTCCTGGGGAAAATTGTAATTAGTGATAAAGATTATAATACAGAATCATTTAGAAATATTATAGCACACGAAAAAGTACATGTAGAACAAAAGCATTGGATCGATCTGCTTTTGGTGGAATTAACAACAATTTTATTGTGGTTTAATCCTTTTGCATGGCTGTTTGAGCGTGCCATAAAACAAACGCATGAATTGTTGGCTGATGAAGGAGTTATTGCGCAAGGCTGTAACATTGGACAATATCAAGCGAGTATTTTAAACCAAATAATGGGAGTTGAAGTGATGGGCCTGGCCAATAACTTTAATTGCTCTATTACTAAAAAACGAATGATAATGATGACGAAAACCAATACACCAAAACACAGAATATTTAAGCTTCTGTTAGTAATACCTGCAATTGCAATTGCTTTAACACTGAATTTGAAGTGTACATCCGAAACTCAGGTTCCAATGGAAGAAGAACTTATTACAATCACAAAAACAGATCAAGCTCTAACAAAATCTGAAACTGACAATGAAGAGATATTTTTTGTCATTGTTGACGAAATGCCTCAATTCCCTGGGGGGGAAAAAGCTCTACTAACTTGGGTAAATCAGAATGTCGAATATCCAAAAATTGCTCAGGAAAATGGTATCGAAGGAAAAGTCTACATCTATTTTGTGGTTAATAAAAATGGTGTTGTTGGTCGTGTAAAATTAGCTAGAGGTGCTTCTCCCTCTCTAGATGCGGAGGCTATAAGAGTAATCAGCAAAATGCCAAAATGGAAACCTGGCAAGCAAAGAGGTCAACCTGTAAGTGTAGAATATACTATACCAATCAATTTTGCTCTGAAATAGATATCAGCGATAGTGTCGTATCTCTCAATTTGTGTAGATGAGACCACAGGGTTCTAGGGATGCCAACTTGCATTGCAGGTGAGGCCACCAGGTTCCGGGGATACCAACTTGTATTGCAGGTGAGGCCGCAGGGTTCCGGGGATGACAACCTGTATTGCAGGTGAGGCCGCCAGGTTCCGGGGATACCAACTTGTATTGCAGGTGAGGCCACCAGGTTCCGGGGATTACAGATATCTATTAATTACTGAAGATAACGATCACAACAACATATCATCCTATACTTAGAGCTCTCAGAGAATTAATCTGAGAGCCCTTTTTATTATTTATTCTTTCTAGCCTTTTCCATAATCACATCCTGCACAGGTCGTTTTTCAATTTTTGAATCTAACCAGGAGATTAAATCCAAATAGAGGAAAGCACGCTTTTCGAATGGATCATTTACCCACTGCATTAAATCGTGTCGCGATTTAATAAACTCTTTTTTCAACTGATCAGGGCTGATCCCACTTAATCGTCGGATAAAACGAAGAATATATTTTTGCACTTCTTGCAAATCCTCCATCTTAACCAAAAAGCGATAAGTCGATCTGATTTGATAATCCAAATGATCGGTATGTTCTAATTCATAGTGACTAATCAGGTTCAGAATGCGAGCAAAACAATGAATATCAGTTCTGAGTGAAGTATCCTTCTCCTCAATAATTCTATTCAGGTATTTAATTGCCTCTCTGTATTCACCACATCCAAAGTAAAGGCAGGCTATTTTATAGTAAAAGACTAAATTTCGATGCTTATCTAAACTGTATTTATTGGCTTCGATAAAAGCTTCAATTTTTGGAACAATCGAAGTGCCAGCCCTGAATTGCCCCTCCATAAAATACCGATTAATTTGGTGTATAAAGGAAAACTGCTGTTGCAAAATACAAAGGTTAGAATTCGCCTTCACCTGTTCGGCATCTTCAAGATTCTTCAGAATTTTCAGATTTTTCTTAAACTTACTTAGATGATTGGTATAGAATAAGGCAACCAAAACATTATTCAATGCCTTAAGGTACAAATCACACTGGCTCGTAATCATATCAGGATTCATCTGAAATAAATCGACCCATTTTTGTGCGTACTTATAGCACATCAGAAAATCTTGAATAATCAGGTAATACCAAACGTAGGATTGATAGAGGTACAGCCTTTCGTAAAAGCTCAATTTTGTCATATCAACCGATCGGATATTGGCATTAAAGAACTCTCTAACCATCAAAAGATCCTTATCGTTTCGGGCATACCCTACCTTAAGGTATAGTGCATACAAGCGAATAGACATATTGGAGAAATAAATGGTTCCTCCCATCTCTAGGTTAAGTCCTTCAGATTCTGCAGTAATTTCATCAGCTCTGGTCTCCATACTTTTGGTGATATACTGAGACTCAATCAGCTTTTCAAATTCGACAATTTCCAATTGAAGTAGTTTCCGCTCATATTTCTCAGCTAAAACTTTACTCTTTTCCAACATTCGTAAACTTTGTTGGTACAAGCCTTTGTTGTATAATACTTTCGCATGATCAATCTGCTCACGAATACTTATAGTAATATCGTGGTTCACCTGAGTGAGTCGTAAACTCGTTAACAACTGCTTGTAAAGATGAGCTTTCAGATTGGGAAGTTGAGCCAGCTTGATATCCTTAGCTCGTTTCATAATGAGTTCTTCCTTATAAGTCTCCATCTTATCTATAGAGTCGAAAACCTGAATAAATTTACTCTCTTTTCCGCCACCTATTCGATTTGCGTAAAGTTTAAAATTCCTCTTTTCCGACTTAGTCATCGATTTTATAAGCTGAAATAAGGGTTCAATTTGATGCTTAGACATAGTAGTTTTTTTTCTGTATCTAACTAATAAACAAGTTATTTATCGCACAAACGAACTTTGAACTTCGGAAATAACTCACAAAAGTGATTTTCCAGAGCCTAAGCTATGTGCTACATTCATGTCGTTTTTCAAATCAACATAGTAAGCAACATAGGATATGCATTCAAATTTAATAAAATTCGGCAAACCTGTTTTAACTAATGAGATTGAATATGATTCAATCTGCACAAGTCAGAAACAATCTCTTCATAAAATGGTCTTAGATAAGCTATCAGTAATTCTGAATCAGGATATCAACAAAGGACTAACAATGGTTGAGCAATTAATTAGCAAAGAAGAAATGACTGTTTTTAGATCAGAGTTGGATGCAAAATTCTCATCAAAACAAGCAACGGAATATCAGTCTGTTAATTTTAATAAACGTCTTAAAACGCTTAGATCTTGTTTCGAAGGACTTCCAGCTGATAGTATTTTATAGAAAGAAAATATTTAAAATATCAATAAATCTACTTTTCAAGCTTATAGCTTTTAAAATAATAGCTAAAATTTAATGAGGCTATGAGAAGTTGAAAAGTCGGTTTAATGGTGCAGGGCAACTTAAACAGTTTTCCCACTGTTTGGGTCGTCTAATTATTAACCAAATCTGAAGAATACTAAGTCGTGAGGATAGTGAACAAATCGCTTCGTAGGGGCATATTAGATATAATTGTGAATCATCCCTTCTGTTAGAATTAGTAGTTTATTTCTGGAGTAAATCACTTTTCCGATCACTTAGATTCTTCGAGGTTTAAAACGTATTAAAAACCAATCTTCAAAAATAATCGTACCGAAAAAGGCGTGGTCTTTTCGTTGACACTCAATATCGTCTCCTGTCCTATTTTCACTTGCTCCGAGTCGAAATAATTAATATTTTCCCTATCAAAAACGTTTAGGAACATCAATCCAAACTCCGCTTTTACTTTTTTAGGTTTCATTTTATAGATAACAGAGGCATCTAATCGACTATAATTGGGTTCTGAGACAATCGTATTCTGAAGTTCGTTATAGGAAGGAAAGCCTGACCCCAAAATGTAATTAGCCGAACAATAAAAACGACCAACATTAACCAAACCTGCAAGTTTAAGTTCATGAGTTTGATCGTGAAGAGCTCTTTGGAAAGTTTGAACCCGACCATACTCAAACTTCTCCTCAGTTCTGCCCAATGTATAAGCGAACCAAAAGGCGTGTTTATTTATCGTCTTTTTCAAATACACATCTAGTCCATAGGTCTGGCTTTTACCAATTGTTATGCCCTCTACTGTTCTATTTTTGAAATAACGCGTGTGTCCTTTAGTATACTTGTGATAGGCTTCCAAGCTCATCGTAAAATCATCCTGATGATAGGAAGTGCCTAAAACAAAATGTTGCGAATTTAAAATTGGTATGGTCTTATTATCTGCTCCCACCCAAAAATTGCGACGATTACCTTCATCATCCCAAATAATACTGCGACTCATAAATTGCCTATAAATACCCCAAGCTGAATTTACCGATACTGACGGCGATATTTCATAACCCAGTGAAATTCTAGGATCAATATACAATCGTTTTATTAAGGTTGGATAACTTAAATTAGCACCTATTTTTGCACTTAGTTTCCCATTGAGTGAAATCTTATTCTGCAAAAATCCACTCAGCCTCCCCAAGTTTGAATCATAATTCATTGTACTCACATCAAGTGAATCTTCAGAATATTCGATTTTATTATATAAATATGTCATTCCAGTTTGCACTAGAATATTTTTTGATAGGTTGAAATCATGTCTCAATCCAGCTTTATATTCCAGAACCTTCGTGTTCCTATCATCTTTACGCCGAATTTCTGTTTCCTGATTTCTTATCCTATAAATCTGCACTAAATTAGTAAGGGATGAATTTAAACCTGAACTTGTAACAAAAAGCTCACTTCTACCTCCTTTTTTCCATTGCTTATTATACAAAGCTGAAGCACCAAATTGTTCTGTTTCTTCATCCTTACTCTTTTTGATCTGATTGTATCGTCCATCAGTAAAACCATAATCGTATTTATTGAAACCATGAAGTAAACTTACCTGAAATGCATCCCCTTTATCTCCAGAATAGGAATATTTCAGATTCATATCCCGAAATTGATAATTAGGTGTCAAAATTATATTTGATGCTTTCTGTGAATCATTTTGGGAATTAATACTAAGGGGTTCCAGCGACTTGTTTTCATACAAATTATAGTAAGTCTGGCGGTATGCAGCAATGAGTGACGACTTTTTACTCAAAGGCAATTCTAACGAAGCATTAGCAGTCACATTACTCAATACTAAATTAAATGCAGGCTTATTCTTATTTCCGTTTTTACCCGTAATATTTACAAAACCTCCAACTCCCCCGTCATAACGCGCGTCGTACCCACCCTTTTCAACATCGATATGTTTTGCCATTAAAGGATTAATATCTCCAATATCCTGATAAGAATTCTTTAGTCCCCAAAGTGTTATTTTATCAAATAAAACCTGAGTTTCTCCTTCATAAGATCCCCAAATAATCACTCGGTCAGATTGTTCATTTGAGGCTGCAATACCAGGCTGCATTCGCAACAGTTCGAACACAGAATTATCACCATTGCCTGGCAAAAAGTTCACTATTTTATGGTTTAGACTAATATGACCAGCTTCATTCCCAATCTTAATGAAATTTTGAACCATTCTGTCTGAAACCAAAATTTCAGGCAAGTCTGCCTTGGCGGGATGAAGATAGAGTTTATGAATATTGCTGGTATTTAGAACCGTATCCAGAATAAAATAGCCCAAGTGTGAAGCCTGAAGATGTAAATTTCCACCTTCTTCAGAAGTGAAAGAAAAACCACCACTCAAATCGCTAATTTGTGGTATATAATTTATAGACAAATGCGAATAAGGTAAACTTTCATTGGTTTCAAGATCGTATAGATTCCCTCTTAAGTAATACTTCTTTTTTCTCACATCAGCATAAATAAGAAAAACCCCATCTGAATATTGATAATCAAGTGAGGTGCTTTTTAATAAGAATCTAATCGCTTCTTCTACTTCAGGGAAAGTTTGGGATGTCGTAATGATGAATTTGGAGAGTAGCTCATCATTAAAAGAAAATTGCACATCATACCTATCTCTCAAATCAATGAGAACTTGATTTAAGCTTTGTTGTTTCGCGTCGACTCTAATTTCTTGAGAATATGAACTGAGTCTTATTGCGAAAACGAAGCAGAGTAGAATGATGATTTTTAATTTCACTTAGTTTGTTTTGAACCTACAATGTACTTTTTTGATGAAACTTTCGAATATTCTAATCCTAAAGGTAAACAAACCCAATTCAAGACTTCATCAACTGAATTGCTTTTTTTGAAGTTCCCAGTATAGGGAATTTTCGCTAAATCTTTTTTTACAATGCGAATATCATATTGCAACTCAATTTCCTCAAAAACTTGTTGAATTGGGGTAGCCGTAAAGAAAAATATATGATCGCGCCACATGGTCTTTTCTTTAACATTTATTCCTGTTTCCAATTCTATCTGACCATTTCTATTAATCGAAGCAAAATCCTTTGAATATAGAACAACCTCTTCCTTGGTCATATTCGAAAGAACCCTAACCTTTCCCGTAAAACAGGTTACTTTATAATTATTCTTTCGTGTATAGATATTAAAACTCGTACCTAAGATACTAGTGGAACCAGAACGAGATACAATATCGAAACGATTCCCTTTACTGATATTAAAAAATGCCTCGCCTTCAAATTTAACTTCACGAGAAAATCGCCACCAATAAGGATGGTAAGTCAAACTGGAGTTTGCATTAAGCTCTACTCTGCTATTATCAGGCAATAATACGGCCAAATGTTCCCCTTTAGGACAATATATGCTTTCAGTATAAAAACGCATAAAAGCAGCACATGCTACAACAAGCAACAAACTTGCAGCGAGCGAATACATCAACCAATGGCTTTTTATTTTCCTTACTGATTTTTGAATGTCTTCAATATCAGTAAACATCTCAGTCCAAATTTCATCCTTCGATTTTGAATAAGGCAATTCAATCTCTGGTAAGGCGTTTAAAAACTCCTCATCAGAATATTGATCCATATTTTTCAAGTCAAAACTCATTAGAATTTTATTGGTTGATTTAAAATAATTTCATTTTTCAATGCATTTCTCAAAAACTGAAGAGCATTCTTCATTCGTTTTTCCACTGCTTTTACTGATAGGTTCAATCGCTCTGCGATTTCTGAATATTTAAACCCTTCATCCCGGCTCATTAAAAAAACCACTCTTTGCTTTTCAGATAATTGAGTCAAGGCCAATTCATATTTATGATTCAATTCCTTGTACTGTAGAATATCTTCGGGAGATTCCGTTTCATCATATTGCTTTTCGTTAGCAATATAATTCTGTGCAACAACATCTCTTCTATATCTGGAAATAAATAGATCATTTGCCATCTTATAGAGTAAAGCCTTGCCTGGAGGCTCGTTAAAACTATCACGCTTTTCCCAAACCTTCATAAAACTCTCTTGTGCAATATCAGTCGACAATTCTGAATCTCCTGATCGGAAATACAAATAGTTTCGAATAGCATCGAAATAGGTGTTGAAAAGATATTTGAATTGTTCTTGGTTCAAAACAGTGTGTAAAATAGTTCGCTTAAAAATAAAATGTTTTTTAGATAAAGCACTGAAATATAGTCATTATCTATATATGGAATAGCAATCAGCAGGTATGCCAATCACTATTCCATTTTTTTATCCCAAACTTATTTCTTTCTTCCGTGTCTATGATTTCCAAGAGTAATCTCTTCGTCACCATCAGTAGTCGTTTTTATAGCCTTATCATCACACGTTCCATCTCCAAAATCAACTCTGGCAAACTCTTCACTATTCTGAGAATAAACAACGACACCACTTACGATAAATTTACACGTCCCTAATCGTAATAAGTAATCTGCAATCTCTTTCTTAAACTCATTATTTTCAGAGTCGACAAAAACATCCTGTCCTGTAATGTGGATTTTATCATCAGCTCTGTCATAACTTGTGTCTAATCCTTCTACCCATTCCTTCGTTTTATTTCCGACGCAAGAAACCTCTGTCTCATCTGCAAAAGTAAAGTTCAAATCATACTCATGATCAAACTTTCTTGACACACCACTTTCGCCAGAAAATACAACCTTTTTATAACCTGCTATTCCAATAGAATCCACTTTAAAATTTTGATAAGTAAATTCACGCATAGCCCCATCAGTTCTAGGAAGCGCTGAAACGACTATAGTCACAATACCACTTATCACTCTACCATTCCTTAAAGTAATACCATCACCATAATCAATAGTAATTGTTTTAGGGAAACCCTCATTATCACCTTCTTCAATGGTAACCACAGGTCCTAAATCATCTTGGTAACAGCGCCATCTTTTATATAGTTCTGCCAAATTTTGAAATCGATATCCATAACCTCCTGATTTTGTTGAACTCTCTTCTAAAGTAAACATATCACTTTCATAGTCGACTTCTGTCATAACATTAGCGATAGCTACTTCCGTATCAATAACTGAGGCAACATCTGTTATACTAATCTCATCTTCGCCAATAAATTTCACACTGTCATCCGATTTATCACATGATGCGAAGGCTATTCCTATTAAAAAAACAAATAATAACTTTTTCATGATTATAGATTTTTATGGGTTTAACTCATTTTATTTCGGAAAGAATGATTCATTATTCCTTCTTCTACATGTATACCGCATAAATCATCTTTCACCCTACCTTTAATATCAAAAAAACTTTTTTATAGATATCTGATAAGATCGTATGAAAGTAATTCCAGACGATTATCAGGTTTTTGAATGCCTTTATCAACAAGATTAATCTATTAAAAGAAAACAGCACTTTTTTGGGTTACTTTTCCCCATAATAGGGAATTAATTAGTTGACAGGAATTGTTACATGTTGATTAAAAAAGAACGATAAGTGAAAGAAAGGAAATTAAAAAAGGCTCAGATTTATTCAATTTTGGGTTTCAGCATTATTACAGTCGCCATTGGGGTTCAGTTTTATTCAAATAATAAAACTTATACATATTCATTACTAATTTTAGGATCAAGCATTTGTTTTTTTGCATTGATTAAAGCCATTAGAAATTTTAAGTAGAAACACATTCTGCCAGGATTAAAAACTTTATCTCAAATTCAATCCTGGCAAAAATATTTAAGTTAGATTATAGAAAATCAAGCACATCCGAAATCTCATTATTTATCCTATTTATTAAATAAATCAAAGACTTAGGATCTACAAAATCAAGAAAACTACTTCAAACAAGAAATTAGCTTTCATCTCATTAGTTATACTTCTTATTTAAAGGATCTTAATCATCTTGTCTAATCCAAGGAATTGAATATCTTTGTTGATTGGTTAAGAAGCTCCGTAAATGAAGTTGAATCAGTTGTAAAACGATTAGGAGTCTCAAGCATTATCTAATTTGATTTTTGAAGATGAAGAACATTCGTAATTTTTGCATAATAGCCCACATCGATCACGGGAAAAGTACACTTGCCGACCGTTTGTTACAGGTAACTGAAACAGTCAGCGAACGCCAACAGCAAGCCCAAGTACTTGATGATATGGATCTAGAGCGTGAACGTGGTATCACCATTAAGAGTCATGCCATTCAAATGGATTATAAAGAAAATGGTGAAGATTATGTATTAAACCTAATTGACACTCCTGGACACGTCGATTTCTCTTATGAAGTTTCAAGATCGATTGCAGCATGCGAGGGAGCCTTATTGATTGTTGACTCAACTCAAGGCATACAGGCACAAACCATATCAAATTTGTATTTGGCAATTGAACACGATTTGGAAATCATTCCTATCCTGAATAAAATTGACTTACCAAATGCAAATCCTGAAGATGTGAAAGATCAGATTGTTGATCTTTTGGGTTGCAAGAGAGAGGATATTTTATCAGCAAGTGGTAAAACAGGAGAAGGTGTTCCTGAAATATTGGAAGCCATTGTCGATAGAGTTCCAGCTCCAAGTGGCGACACGAAAGCTCCTTTACAAGCCTTAATCTTCGATTCTACCTACAATGCTTTTCGTGGCATTATCACCTACATCAGAATAATGAATGGTGAAATACGAAAAGGAGATATGGTTAAATTCTTAAATACCGATAAAGAATATTACGCAGATGAAGTTGGGGTTTTACGTCTGGAACGAGAACCTCGCCAAATACTGAGCACAGGAGACGTTGGTTATATCATATTAGGGATAAAAACGTCTACAGAAGTGAAAGTAGGTGAAACCATTACGACCAAGGAGAATCCTTGCGAAAAGGCTATTGAAGGATTCGAAGAGGTGAAACCTATGGTATTTGCTGGTGTTTATCCTATCGATAGTGAAGACTACGAAGACTTGCGTGCTTCAATGGAAAAATTAAAACTAAATGATGCTTCGCTTACTTTTGAGCCTGAATCATCGTTAGCTCTTGGTTTTGGTTTCCGCTGTGGATTTCTGGGTCTTTTACATATGGAAATTATTCAGGAGCGTTTGGATCGTGAATTCAACATGAATGTGATTACTACTGTTCCTAACGTGTCGTACATTGCTCATACAAAAAAGGGTGATACATTCGAAATGCATAATCCATCAGATATGCCTGATCCGAATTCGCTAGACTTTATAGAAGAACCCTTTATTCGAGCACAAATCATTACTAAATCAGAATTTGTTGGTTCACTAATGACCCTTTGCTTGAGCAAACGAGGCATGATGACCAATCAACAATACCTAACCAGTGATCGTGTTGAGTTAACTTACGAGATGCCATTGGGAGAGATTGTTTTCGATTTCTACGATAAACTGAAAAGTATCTCGAAGGGGTATGCGTCTTTTGACTATTTCCTAATTGGTGTAAAACCAGCCAAATTGGTGAAATTGGATATTCTTTTGAATGGTGAAGGCGTTGATGCTCTTTCTACTTTAATTCACTTCGACAATGCTCAATCATTCGGTCGAAGAATGTGTGAAAAATTAAAAGAACTCATCCCACGTCAACAGTTTGACATTGCGATTCAAGGTGCAATTGGTGCTAAAATCATTTCCAGA
>NZ_JBFFKR010000006.1:0-41219 GCF_041555295.1 Ancylomarina sp.
AAAACAAAAAATTAAGGAACTTCACGTCTTTACCGGTCTTGGTAAAGAGAGAGTACAATCAGTAGCTTCAGGTGAAATTTGTGCACTAGTAGGTATCGATGGTTTTGATATTGGAGATTCAATTTGTGATGTAGAGAATCCGGAGCCTTTAAAGCCAATTGCTATTGATGAGCCAACAATGAGTATGTTATTTACCATTAATAATTCTCCTTTCTACGGACAAGATGGTAAATATGTAACTTCTCGTCACCTAATTGACCGATTGACTAAAGAGCTGGAAAAAAATCTTGCTCTTAGAGTTGAGCCAACTGAATCTGCAGATTCATATATCGTATTCGGACGTGGTGTGCTTCACTTGTCTGTATTGATCGAAACAATGCGTCGTGAAGGTTACGAGATTCAAGTTGGTCAACCACAAGTAATCATCAAAAATATTGATGGTGAAAAATGTGAGCCAATCGAGATTTTATATATCGACCTTCCGGAAGATGTTTCAGGGAAAGCGATTGAGATTGTAACTCAGCGTAAAGGTGAAATGTTGACTATGGAACGTAAGAATGAACGTATTCACCTTGAGTTCCAAATTCCATCACGTGGTATTATTGGTTTAAGAAATCAAATGTTGACTGCTACTGCTGGTGAAGCTGTAATTTCACATCGTTTCTTAGAATATATGCCACACAAAGGTGTTATTCCTGGACGTATTAATGGTTCATTAATCGCTATGGAAACAGGATTGACATTTGCTTATGCCTTGAACAAATTACAGGATAGAGGAACTTTCTTTGTTGCTCCTACTACTGAAATTTATGAAGGACAAGTAATTGGAGAAAACAACCGTGCTGGCGACTTAGTTATAAATGTTACTAAAACTAAGAAACTAACCAACATGAGAACTTCAGGTACTGATGAAAAGGTGAGACTGTCTCCTCCAATCATTCACTCTCTTGAAGAAGCGTTAGAATATATCCAACACGACGAGTATGTTGAGGTTACACCGAACAATATCCGTTTAAGAAAAATCCATCTTAAAGAAACAGACCGTAAAAGATCTGGAAAATAATAAGACTTTAAGTTTAGATATAAAAAGAGCCTTTGAGAAATCAAAGGCTCTTTTCTGTTTATATGGGGGTTTGACTATTATTAAACTAATAATCAATCTACTTCTTCACTAACTTACGAGCAACTCGCTTGCCATCATTCATATCAAAATTAATCAGGTACATACCTTTCGCCAAATGACTTAGATTAATATTTTTCTTAGGTGTTTTGATATCGATCAGAGTTTTTCCTGTTAAACTAATCACCCGAACACGAATCACATTTTCTTGATTTATAAGATTTACAATATCTTTTACAGGATTGGGATAAAAGCTCGGCTCTTTCTTTGTGATATCGTCCAACTGATCCGCAGGTGTACTTATAATATAAAACCCGTTAGTATTGTTATTATCGCAAAAAGGAGAATACACAAGAGTATCTGCTTTTACAAAGGGAATCGATGTGAAAAGCAGAGCAAACAATAAGAAGATATATTTTTTTACGAGTAAAAGTCTCAGCATATGTTTCTTTTTTGAATACAATTCAAACTGTCCAACAAAATAGCTAGTATATAGATATCTTTTGCAAGATAATAATTTAAAGCCGAGCATCTCTACAAAAATATTATTTCCCATTTTTTATTATTCGACCGATTTTCATAACGAGTTGGTAAATAGGATTATTTAATTTAAAAACATTAAATTTAGTAGCCTGTTTCTTCACATAACCCGTTAATTATATCCTGTAATGAGTGAATATAAAAGTCTTAGTATAAAAAATTGGGCCTTAGAAGATCGTCCTCGCGAGAAGATGATGTATAAAGGCTCAAAGAGCCTATCTACTGTCGAATTATTAGCTATTATCATTGGTAGTGGTAATCGGAATCAATCGGCTGTAGAAGTGGCTAAAATACTCTTGGCAGAGAATCAGAACGACCTAAACGAGCTTGCTAAGAAATCGATTCGAGATTTAATGAAAACACCAGGGATAGGTTCGGCTAAGGCCATTGGTATTATTGCTGCCCTAGAGTTGGGCAGCCGACAAAAATCATTTCCCTCCAAACAAAAACTGAAAATCACCAGTAGTATGGATGCCTACGAAAGACTACAACCCTATGTAGAGAACCTAAGCCATGAAGAATTCTGGGTCATATATCTCAACCGAGGAAATAAAATACTAGAAATTAAGAATGTATCATCGGGTGGTATTACAGGAACTGTATTCGATATGAGACTGGTTTTTAAGGATGCTATTCTACTTGAATCAACCAATATTATCTTATGTCACAATCATCCATCAGGTAATCTAACACCATCTGAAGCAGACAAGGATTTGACCACTAAAACAAAGGAAGCAGGAAAATTAATGAGTATCGAAGTGCTTGACCATCTCATTATTGCTGATCAAGGTTATTACAGCTTTGCAGATGAAGGGCTTTTATAATTATTAATTGCTAGAAGCGATAGTACAGACCCACAGTAAGTGAGGTAGAAGAAATCTTATCGAATCCCAAATATCTGTATTTTTGCGTATCAGAGAGTTCAATATCCTTATCAACAATGGGTTTCACCTTCTTTTTTTCAAGTTTCTCTTCAAAATTGGGGATATAGGTCAATTTCAAATTGACATCCACAGCCAGTTTCTTACTCAAGTTGTACATGAAACCAACATTTGGCATTAATCCAATTTTATTAGTCGATACTGTGTATTCAGATTTTATAGGCGTGTAGGTATTCGTTGGAGTCGATTCAACATGATTCCTGTAAAGAAAATAACCAAACCCTAACGAAGCGTAAGGTCTGAAATCTAAATCATAAGCCTGAATAAAATAGGTCGCTGTAAAGACAATAGGGATAATCTGGTAGTTGACATCATTCTTGACACGGGTATCACCTGCCCAGAGATCATCATTCTGACCAAAATTCATATAGCCTAGAGAAAGTCCCACAGCTAATTTCTGATTCAAGAGCATTTTAGCGTTTAAACTCAAATCAGTTCCAAGACTACTCTCATCGGCAAAATCGCCCATAGGTTTCACCACTCCCGCATTTAAACCAACAATAAACCGATCGTCTTTATTGTAATACTGGGCAGTAAGTGAACAGGAAAAAAATAGACCTATGAATGCAAGCAGTAAAGTTCTCATGGCTTTGTTATATAAAAGCTGTCAGGTTTAATAGGCGGGATTAAAATAAACCTGACAGGTTAATATATGACCTGTCAGGTTTTATAATAGAGCTTATTCAATCACTTTTAGTTCTTTACCCACTTTAATGAAAGCAGCTAAAGCTTTATCAAGATGCTCTTGAGTGTGAGCAGCCGATAGTTGAATTCTAATACGAGCTTTATCCTTAGGAACAACAGGGAAATAGAAGCCAATTACATAAATACCTTCTTCAAGTAATTTTGCCGCAAACTGCTGAGACAAAACTGCATCGTAAAGCATAAGTGCATTAATTGCAGATTCCGAAGGCTTCACATCGAAACCGGCTTCTCGAAGTTTTGCTGAAAAATACTGAGCATTACTCATCACCTTATCTCTTAAGTCGGTTGAAGCCGATAGCATATCGAATACAGCGATTGAAGCGCCTACGATAGCAGGAGATAGTGAATTTGAGAACAAATATGGACGAGAACGCTGACGTAACATATCAATTACCTCTTTTTTACCTGTAGTGAAACCACCTAATCCACCACCAAGTGCTTTTCCTAAAGTTGATGTGATGATATCAACACGGTCCATACAATTGTGATGTTCGTGAGTACCACGTCCTGTTTTACCAATAAATCCTGAAGCATGGCTATCGTCAACCATTACCAAAGCATTATACTTATCGGCTAGATCGCAAATTTCGTTTAGTTTAGCGATATCGCCATCCATAGAGAAAACACCATCAGTTACAATAATTCTGAAACGCTGAGCTTGAGAAACCTTCAATTGAGCTTCCAAATCAGCCATATCGGCATGTTTGAAACGGTAACGAGCAGATTTGCTCAAACGTACCCCATCGATAATCGAAGCATGGTTCAATTCATCAGAAATAATGGCATCTTCTTTTCCAAAAAGAGGTTCGAAAACCCCACCATTGGCATCGAAAGCTGCTGCGTAAAGAATGGTATCTTCAGTACCGAAGAATGTCGCAATCTTTTGCTCTAACTCTTTATGAATATCGGTAGTTCCGCAAATGAAACGCACCGATGACATACCGTAACCATGAGAATCAAGACCTTTTTTAGCGCCTTCGATTACTGCAGGATGAGATGATAATCCCAAATAGTTATTGGCACAAAAGTTTAAAACTTCGTCACCAGCATTCACCTTAATCTCAGCTCCCTGAGCCGAAGTGATGATTCTTTCATTTTTGTACAAGCCCGATTCTTTAATCGATTCGATCTCTTCAGCCAAAAATTCTTTGAATTTACCGTACATAAGTATTAGTTGTTTAGATATAATTGTTCAAATAAAAGATTACAAATTTATAATTTTATGCTTTAATATAATATTTAAATTCGAACCAAAATTACAATAAAAAATCAGCTCAGAATTAAATCCCGAGCTGATTTTAAACATTTTAATTAAGAATAAAAAAAAGCCCTGATGTCGGAAAAGACAATAGGGCCATATTTTACCAAATATATTCAACCAATTCTGGATGATCGATAAATGGATTTCGATTACCCTGAATCTCAAAAATAGTTTGATTACGTTTCTTCTCAAAGGCATCAACAGGATCTTGCTTGTGCCATTTGAACAGAGTAGTCAACTTGCCAATATAAGGCTGTGTATAGTCACCTGATATATAATCATTCAATTCCAAATCGGGGTTGCCATTTTCACCTTCGTATCGCACCGCCATATAAAACATCATACGAGCCACATCGCCTTTTACGGCATCGCGAGGCTCCCAAGTAGATGAAGTATAATAACAGCCCGTAGCTTCGCTGTGTTGGCTCCCTCCCTCACCAAAATACTTGGTTGAGCGTGCTGTATTCACGCTACGGTCGGCTGGTCGTAAATGATGAATATCGGTAGAAGCAGGCTTAGAAGTGTTTGGAGAACCCCCAAAACCGCGTGATTTGGCCCAAACATGCTCACGATTCCAAGCATCATTATCATTCTGTCCATGATCTTTATACGTCTTTGCTTGTGATCGACCTGTATAAAGTAAAATCACATTATTGGGATTATTAGGATCTTCATCGGTTTCGTCCAAAGCATCCCAAACATCAAAACTAGACGAAGTATAAGGTAGCACCTTATTACCGTCAATCAGATCATGAAGTTCTGATTTTAAATCATCAGAATTAACCCCATCAATCAATTTATAATACGAATTATAAGCTGATGGATTTTCAATTTCAATTGTTCCTGATTTATTGGATTTTGGTTCACCAGGTGCATCGTCAGATGTGGTACAAGAAAATACAAAAGTCGCAATTAAAAGGTATAGTAATATTCTGCGCATGCTTTGTCAGTATTAATTCATGGTGGTTATTGACAGATAAATATTTTTAATTATCTGCAACAAAAATATAATTGGCAAAATCTGGAAAATCGATAAAAGGATTTCGATTGCCCTGAATCGTATAAATGGTTTCGTTACGTTTTGTTTCGAAAGCATCAACAGGATCTAATTTATTCCACTCCAACAGGGTAGATAAAACCCCATGATCAGGAGACTTATCATCAACTGGGGCATTTGTCAATTCTAAATCCAATCCGCCTTCAGCTTCATAACGAACAGCCATATAAAACATCATACGAGCAATGTCACCTTTTACGGCGGCGCGAGGCTCCCACGAGTCGGAATCTGTTTTGCAATCCTTGGCTTCGCTATGAAAGTTTCCACCATTGTCGAACCACTTGTTCCCACGAGCCGAGTTTACTGTTTTATCAGCAGGACGTAGATGATGCAAATCGGTTCCTGCTCCACGTGAGGTTCCAAAATCACCTCTCGATTTAGCCCAAACATGCTCTCTATTCCAATAATCGTTTTGGTTGTTCTGCGCCTTACTGGCTTTAGGTATTGATGTACCCAAATAAAGCAAAATCACATTATCCGAATTATTAGGATCTTCGTCAGTTTGCTCCAAGGCACGCCACACATCCATATCCGAACTGTTGTCGGTATATTCAAGCTCGGTATGTCCCTTAATCAGATTGTGTAGAACCGTTTTCAAACCTGCCTGCCCGTATCCGGTTACCGACTTGTAATAGCCATTATGAGGCGTATTAAAATCAACTGGTTTAGTTTCATCGGGTATAGTTACCTCAGGTTTTGTTTCAATATCACTGTCGCTTTTGCTACATGAGAAGGCAAATGTTGCGATAAGAAGGAATAATAATATTTTGCGCATAAGTATATCAGTAAATGGTTAGTGATTTTCAGTTGTCAGATATCGGTTATCAAACTGACAACCGATAACGGATAAGCTATATCATCTTTAATTCTTCCAGGTGGCTGTTTTTTTATCGCCGAAAATGTATTTTACCAATTCTGGATGATCGATAAATGGATTACGGTTATTCTGAATGCCATAAATCACATTATTTCTTCTGATTTCGTATGGATCAACAGGATCCAATTCGTTCCACTTTAACAAATCGACCAATTTACCATGACGTTCAGCTTTTCCTTGTCCGCCTAATTCGTCAACTGTGAAACCATAACGAACGGCCATATAAAAGATTGAACGAGCCACATCGCCTTTAGCACTCAATGGGGGCTCGTAGAAAGATCCGTTCTTCGTTCTTGGTCCACTTACATTGGCAAAGTCTAAAGCAGCCCTATTCCCATTCTCACGAGCATCTGAAGCTCTTAGGTGATGGCCATCGGTTCCAGGTCCAGCAGAAGTTCCAAAATCGCCATGTGACTTAGCCCAAACGTGCTCTCGGTTCCAACCCGTACTACCACTAACATGAGCTGATTTAGAAATTCCCTGTTCCTTATAGATTTGCCATACTTGAGATGCATTATCAGGATTTTGATCTCCTGATTCACACATATCCCAAACATCAGTTGATGAACTTGTGTATGGTAGTTTTTTAGCTCCTGAAGAAATAATGCTTTGTATTTGGCTTTTTAATTGAGCGCCCGATAGTGTCGAAGCTGAAGTATAATAATTATCAGGAACACGAACCGACATCATATGTTGTCCTTCTGATACCTGGCTCACATAATCCTTAGGCGTATATTTGACGATGATTTTACCATTGGCATCCACGTCAGCGGTCAGGTAATTTGTATGATCTTCGCCAGTATTGTTATCTCCTCCGCTATCGCCACCACCAACACGTTCACCAGTTAAAACAACATCCGACAAGCTACGAATAACAAGTTCATAAGTACCATTAACTTTTGTAAGGATACCAACAACCGAACCATTGCCTGTAGGGATTTTAGTATCACCAAAATCAGCCGTTTTTCTGATATCTAAACTCAGAGTATTCTCATCCTTATCGATAAGCGTTCGTATAGCATCAGTAGCATCATCGCCAAAATTCTTTTCTAAATCGGCATCAATAAATTGCACGGCATTAACTTTGATTAATGATAAAATCATATCGTCATTGATATCCGAAATAGCTGTCAACTTTGATTCTACTGAAAGGATGTCATCAGCCTTAACAATAAAGTCGAAAATTGAATTTCTATCTATAGCTCTCAATATGGTATTGCCATTTTCTACCAGGGTTTTGGCGCCTAAAATATCTTTGCCTAAAGAGAGTCCCTTACATTTTACGAATACTTTTTGACCAATCTTTAAAGAACGTCCCAATTCTTCATCAGCCAATAATATCTCGATACCCGAAAAATCGGCATTTGCCTTTGTATCGTTAATCACTATACTTTCGTAGATATTTTTTTCGTAGTCGCTCGAAATCACCTTGCCTTCAATCACCAAATCTTGAGTAATCGAGAAAAAGTCCTCGCTCCCTAACAAATCTTTAAGATCAGAAATTGTAGTATTCGACACCAGCTCAACAGGTACAATTGGTGTTGGATCAATTGGCTCTTTGTTGCTATCGCTATCCGAGTCGCAGGCATTCAAAAAGATGGATAGAAAAAATAATAGATAAAGTGCTTTTTTCATAGGGTTATAATTCTAAGTTTTATTCCCGATTTATCGGGAGAAGTCGCCAAATCAGCATCTTCCTGTGTGGAAAACTCTATACATGGCTCGTTTCATTTTATAAGTATCAAAATCCCAGAATATGGGATGAGTAATTGGTATCCAGATAAATATCGGGACACTAGAAAATTCATTCAGTAAATTTCAATAGAGTTGAGAGTAGCATACTGAACAGTACACTCTTGCTTATAAAATGGTGAAACAAAAATAGATAAAATCACCTGATTTTCAAGGAATCTCTAAGCTAATTGATTGTTAAAAAAACAGCAGAAACAAAAAAAGCATCCCCTAAGGGATGCTTTTTAAAATATTTTAAAGAATTAACTTCAATTAGTTCATGGTATGAGAACCCAAATTTGTTGCATATTCTTTATCATTAACTTCCCACTCAGCTGTATCCCAAGTTGCAGTAGGTCCAGTTACAGTAGCTTTTCTTACAAGAGTATGATCAGCAGTTGCAGTCGTGATATCACCAATTGCCCAGGCAGATCCAGGATCAACACCTTCAACACCAAATACATCAATAATAGTTTCACCTTTTATCAAAGCAATAGCATCATCACCATTAAAATAAGTAGCAGTTGTAAATTCTACAGAAGCTGTTTTTCCTTCTGGCAAAGTTAAAGCTGCACTAGAATTAGCTATTAGGAATGTTCCGCCGTTAGGAAGAGTTCCAGCAAGGACAATAGCTGTTTTCTCAGCAAAAGTCGATCCATTTGAAGCTACTTTAATAGAATAACCAGCAAGATCTACATCAGCACCAGTTCCATTATAGATTTCTAAGTACTTATTATTTGATCCTCCTTCAAGGTATTCCGAAATAAATAAGTCAGTTGCAGCGCTACCAGTGTAAGTTCCTGCATTGATCCCAGCAGTTCCTTCGCCTTCTCCTTCTCCTTCACCGCCTTCAGTTGTACCTTCGCCACGAATACCAATACTAGACCAGTAATCCTTATCTTTCACAATCCACTCATCAGTAGCTGTTGTCCAATCAGGATTTCCTGCTGTTACTGCTTCTTTACGAATGATAGTATGATCTGTAGCAGCTTCTGCAACACCGGCAACAGTCCATTTTTCTTGAGTTCCCTGAACACCGATTACGTCACATAAACTCCAACCTGCATCAACTTTCTTGAACAAACCTACTGCATCGTCACCATTAAAGTGAACTGGAGATGGGTAAGATAAAGTCAAGTTTGCTTTTGCGATAACTGAAGCATCTAATTGATCAGTAGCAATTACATACATTGCCTTATCAGCAAGAGTTCCTGTCAATTCAAGAACATCACCCCACTCACCACCATTAGGTGCAGTACGAACAGTGTAGTTAGCTAAATCAATATCAGCACCTGTTGCATTGTAAATCTCTAGATATTTATTGTTTGAAGAACCTTCTGCATACTCAGAGAAATAAACTTTTTCTCCAGTAGTTGCATCTGGCTCACCAGCTACAGCAAAACGCTCACCTGTCATAACAACTTCGTTAATGTCACGAATATATAACTGGTAATCGTTATTGTACTTACTAATAATAGCAGTTATAGAACCTTTACCTTGAGCAACAGCTGTTTCAGCAAAAGCAGCATACTGTGATGATCTAACAATGATAGATTCTTCACCTTCATTAACTAAAGTTCTGTTAGCAGCACTATAAATAGTACCGTCAGATTTCATATCGATACCATAGTTTTTAGTAAGATCTGCATCTACAAACTGAACAGCATCAATTGTAACTAAAGTATTCAAAAGCGCATCTGTTATTTCTGAAATAGCTATAGCCTTAGGAGTAACATCAGCACCACCTTCAGCTTTTACTAGAATACCTTTCAAATCTTCATTAGAAATAAGACCTACAGTATAATCAGCATCTGCACCCTTACCAATAATAATAGCACCATGAGATATCCCAATATGAAGTCCTTTAGCTTTTACAATCACTTTTTGACCAATTGTAAATTCCTTATAAAAGCTATCACCTTCATCAGCTTTATTAACACTCATTACAACACCGAATTCACCATTCTGGATGATTAACTTGCGGTAAAAGTTACTTGATTCTGTATCATTAGAAATAACAATACCATCAAAAATAAAATCTTCAGTAATTTCAACAGCAGAAGCATTCGCCAAAGCTTGAAGCTCAGCCATTGTTTTGTTCACTACAGGCAATTCTGGAGTAGGATCAACAGGATCTGGATCAATCGGTGAATCATTATCACTGCTACATGAAGTCATAGAAACAGAAAGTCCCATGATCAAAGCAAAAAATAAGTAATGTAATTTTCTCATTTTACAGTTCTTTGTTAGTTAGTAAATAGTTATAAAAATAAATAAGCAAGCCATTGAAATGACTTGCTTATGTAATAATTCTATTTTTTAAAAACACGAATATTGTCAACTAAATATCCTGTTGTTTTAGTTGTTGTTCCATTGTATTTAATAGCAATATGAATCTTACCTAGTAATGGTAACTCAACATCTTCAGAGTTGACAAAATTATATGCTTTGGTATCTTTTACTGCTTTGTTTGAAACACCAAGAGTTTTCCATGTCGCAGCTTCAACATTGCTGCCATCAAAATCTTCAGAATATAAAATCTCAATTGGAGACTCATCATCGTGTGCCCAATGATGCTGAGCAGTAGATAATGCAAAATATTTCTGAGTAGATGCATCAATCTGAGGAGTCACCAACCACGAAATCATTTCTGCATCACCTGTATTGTAATTAGAACAACTCGCATAGATATTTTCTGAAAATTTATCTTTCTGAACAAACCAAGTATGAGATCCCTTCTCGTCGTAATTTAACCAATCCGTTTTTTCAAAATTCACGCTTTGAGCATGACTTGTGAAATCTAACTTAAAATCGTACTCATAACCTGCACCTATCATTTCCACATCGCTCATTCGATTAATAACAAACTGAGCTGCTCCATTGTGATAGCTTAATACACCAGAAACATTAAAAAATCCTTCGGGTATAATCTCGTGTGCAAACTTTGAATAGTTAGATGTAAACAGAGGAAGGTTTCTTCCATTTGAGTCAACCATATTTACAGTTGTTTTAAATGGGAAAGCGGGATTATGTAGATCGCCTATAACTCCCCAAGTTTCACCAGGACTACTAAAACTTACATTTTCGAAAGTTATTAATGTAAATTTATAATCATTACTTCCATCAACTTCGGCTATGGTTCGTATTGCAGCGTTTATCTCTACAGGATATTTGTCTTTAAAAATATGAAAATCGATAGATGGCGTTGGAATAGGTGATAATCTATACTCCTTCATTTTATCCTGATCTCTATATTTATAAAAAACATAAGATCCGCCTAATTGGACTTCGTTTCCATATTTACCAAGAGTCAAGCCCTTGCATTTTACAAATATCTTTTGTCCTTGAGCGTAACTTGTAAACAATGATGACTCTCCTACTGAAATATTGATTCCTTGTGAATTTCCTTCAAGATCACCTTGAATCACAATATTTTTATAGAAATTCCCCTCTTTATCGTCAGAGATCACATAACCAGAAATGTAAACATCCTCTTCAACAGTTAGAAATTCGTCTGCTTTAAGATATTTCCCAGTCGAAGGAATAGTATTTGTATAAATAGCCTTAAGCTCATCAATTGAGATCAAGTTTGCATCTGCAGGCATCTCAAATGCAGGTTCTACTAGTGTTGGGTCTGCATAATCGTCATCAATACAACTATTCAAAAACAGCAAACCAAATAGTGCTACGATTATAGATAATGATATATTTTTCATCTTTAATTTCTTTTTATATCAACCGATTAAAATCTAAAACTCATGTTTAAGAAGAAATTTCTTCCGTAAGCATAATATAATTTAGGAGGGAATTGAGAAATATCGTATTCACTCTCATACTTACTATCTGTCTTAATTCTTGACTGCTCATAACCACCAGTAATGAAATCAGTGTTGTTAAGAACATTTGAAACAGATAAATTAATATTTATATAGTATTTGTAGTCGATTCTCCACGATTTACCAATATTAAGATCTAAAGTAAATTGATCATCTAATTTTGATTGACTTGTTACTTTATTTAATAGGCCTGTAAATAAATCCGAAGATTCAATATCATCTGAATAATCAGTAACATCTTTGTAACGATCAAAAGCCGCTTTTGTTCTACGTAAAGGGTTATAACTTAAATACATTTCACGGTAGTAGTTCGCATTAACACCAACCCACCAGTAATTGTCACTAGAGTATTTTAAACCGACAGTGTAAGCTTGCTGAGGATACCCTGTTTCTTTAAAATCGGTTACATAAACAGGCACTGCATCTTGTACAGGTTGGTCTTCATTATCCGCAATCATGGTTAGCAATGGACGAGAATCATATTTGTGCTCACCTACTGCAATGGCCCCAATTAATGATAATTCATCTAATAGTTTGTAGTCAAAGCCAATTTCAATACCCATATGTGTTTTATCAACACCTGATTGAATAGAGTTCACAAAAGTTCTTGATTCATCATGATAAAAACCCATGGTTTTAATCTGATCTTGGAACTTTGTGTAATAAGCGTTAGCTTTTAATTTAAAGTTTGGAGAACGATAAGAATAACCTAAATCAACAGTCATAATTTTCTCATCAGTATTCTGTCCTTTATCCTTAAGGGAAGTGTGACGAGTACGAGGTGATAAAAACACATTACGGAAAGTAGGTGCTTTAGTCATATAACCTGCATTTGCAGAGAAATAATTCTTACCATCCTTCTTGTAAGTTACACCAGCCTTTACGCCATAGTTGAAATAATATAATTTCTCACTTTCACCATAAGAGTTGTCCTTAAACAAACCTTTTCTAACCTTAGAGTCTCTCCACATGGCTGTTTGAGTCAAACCCAAAGAAGCATAGTAATCAAATTTGTCGTAAGAGAAATTAGCCTGAGCAAATCCTGAAATCTTATCTACATGAGCATCATAGTCGTGTCCATAAACATCGCCTTCTTTTAGCTTTTGAGCTTCACCATGTTCTTCAAAATAATCGTAATCATTTTGGACTCTATCAACACGCTCCTGGTTAGACAAGATCATTGCAGGGTCTTGTCTTGTCGCAAATTTATCGATGTTCCAGATAAAATCTGTACCCATCAAATCATCAACAAGCGTATAAGTGTGAGCTTTGTACGAATTGTAGTTAGCACCACCCACCAACTGAATGTTTTTATTCAATTCGTGTTTAACATTAACATCAGCAATAATCTGCTCAACATCTCGTCTACGATCTTCTATCATATAACGAGCATGCTTGCCATGATTTGTACCGTCAGCATCTATATAATCAGGATTATTATATAGATTTTTTTCATACATCTTATCCCAATTCAACTGTGAATTAGCCTTAAAATGATTTGATATTTCAGGATTATTCGCGTTAGCTGGATAAATAGCCAGATTACGATAATAATCAGGACGAGGATCAGCAGCATCAATCCAGTTCAAGGCAGTACGACCACTTTCACCATTCATGTATGCTAAGCTGGTTGTAATTTTGGTTTTTGAATTCAACTCCCAGTAATGCTTTAGTATTGCAACTGGTGTATGAGATTTTTGCATTTTGGCATTTCTCTTTTTGCCATCTTGCCATCCCCAGTTAGGATTGTAGTAGTTTGAACCAACTATATCGTAAGCAGCTTGTACTGATGCACCAGAACCACCTCTTGTACTTGGTGCTCCCATTACAGTTAAACCAATACTATGCTTTTCGTTAATTTTCTTCAAAGCTGAAAGGAAATAGCCATAAGCATCATACGAAGTACCTTTGATATAACCTTCCTCAGACCATCTTTTAGAAACAGAACCCGTTAATGCCCAACCATTTTCCATCATACCCGTAGAATGGGTAATCATAGTACGGTTACGGTATGAACGATTCGATCGTGAATAAACGATTTTAGTCCCTTTACGATAAGTATCTGCTCTAGAAATAATGTTTGTATTACCTCCAAAAAGGCCAAATCCATTGTTAGTAGGAGCTAATCCATCACTTACTTCCTGATTACGAGTGACGTCATTCAATCCTCCCCATAAAAACCAGTAGGCTCTTCCGTTCTCCATATTATTCATTGGAATTCCATTGAAAAACACACCTGATTCTTCAGATCCATATCCACGACGACGAAAACGAGCCGAGCTAAAAGTATAAGCAGCAGCTGAATTGAATGGATCTTTTGAAGAACTCAAAATACCTGAAACAGCCATATCACCTAAGTCTGCATCAATAACGTCATCAGTGATAGACATTACATCAAGTTCATCTAGTGATGGTAAAAATTTATTAATTTCCAGAACTAAAGTTCCAACAGAAGTATTTTTGCCTTCAACAACATCAATCGTTTCGGTCAAACTGATGAAACCTTCTTGATTTAATTCGATTAGATGTTTACCTGCAGGAATATCAACAATTGAAAATTGACCATCAGCATCTGTATACACCATATTACTTGTACCTAGAACCTGAACTTGAACACGTTCAAGAAATTGTCCATCCTTAGCACTTTTCACTTTTCCACTCACGGAACCAGTTTGGGCCTGCAAGGTAAAAGACATCAGAGCTCCTAGCATTAGGAACAGAAAAACCTTCTTCATAAGAATTATTAAAGTTTGATATAAATAGTCAGTGATAGTAGTTGGTCAATCGTGTCCATGTTTCCCCCGAAACACAATCGATTGCAAATACAATGACAGTTGAAATTTTACCTTAAATAAGATTGTGGAGTATAGTACCCTTTATAAACACGAATTCACATCTATTGTGAAGGTGCATGGATACTTGTATACTATACTTTTAATTGTATAGCCCGCTCAGGAATCGAACGGTATAAAATGGTGTTTAAGACTGGCAAAATTAACATTTTTTTTCATATTGCATGATAGTCTTTAAAAAAATACATCAATCTTTAACAAGAAGAATTTCAGCGAAATAATATAGATATTCTAAAAAATCGATAGCAAAGCCAAAAGAATTAGGCTGTTCACGAAATTTGTTTTAATTTCGCCTCTGAAAACAATCATTTATAGAGAAACATGCATAATATAATTCGATCCCCCCGAATTATTAAATTGTTTCCTATCCACTCCAATCGAAGAAAATCAAACTCAAATTATAATATTGAAGATAAGTTGTGATACTACAGATCTCGTTAGGATTCAAGTATAACAAAGCAATTTTTAATAAAGATTACAATAGAAAAAATAAACATATGAAGAATTTTAAATTCAAACAGCTTGGCTTATTAGTTCTTTTAGCAAGTTTCCTTTTAAATGTAAATGGAGTATCTGCACAGAAAAAAGAAAAAGAGATTTCCTGTATCGGTTTCTACAATCTTGAAAATTTATTCGATACCATTGATGATCCGGAAAAAATAGACGAAGAATATACGCCTAATGGAAAGAATCAGTGGACGGAAAGTAAATACAAAGCCAAGCTCTTTAATATGGCTCATGTTATTTCTTTAATTGGAAAAGAAGGCTCTAAAGATGGTTTTTCCTTACTTGGTGTTTCTGAAATTGAAAATCGTAAAGTTCTAGAAGACTTGGTTGCAGAACCTGCCCTTGTGAGTCGAAATCTTCAAATTGTACACTATAGCTCTCCTGACAAGCGTGGTATTGATGTTGGATTACTATATAATCCAAAGCGTTTTGAATTAATCGAATCTAAAAGCTTCAGATTAAATACACTTAGAAACGATGGTGACACACTATTTACCAGAGATCAGTTGTTGGTTACAGGGCTTCTTGACAATGAGAAAGTTCACGTCATTGTAAATCACTGGCCATCGAGAAGTAGTGGTGAAAAATTAAGTCGCCCATCGCGTAATGCAGCAGGTAAACTAAGTCGCTCAATTTGTGATTCTCTTAGTCAAGCTGATCCTGCAGCAAAAATTCTTGTAATGGGTGATTTAAACGATGACCCTTTCAATGAATCTGTAAAAAAATGCATGAACACTAAGGCTAAAATTTCTAAAATGGGAAGTGAAAATTTCTACAACCCATGGGAAAATATTTTAGCTAAAGGCTTCGGAACACTAGCTTACCGTGATACATGGAACCTATTCGATCAGATTTTACTATCTAATCCTTTAGTTGACAAAAAAACAAACGGATACAAATTCTTGACATGTAATATATTCAAAAAGAAATTCATGGTGCAGCAAGAAGGACGCTACAAAGGATATCCTAAAAGGCGTGAAGGTGGCTATTCTGATCACTTCCCAGTATATGTTTACTTGGTACGTAATAAATAACCTGCAACGTTGTTAAAACCGCCTAAGTTGGCGGTTTTTTTGCTTGAAAAACAATAAAACAAAAAGGCTACTTCAAATCATTTTGAAGTAGCCTTTAATATATGGTAAAACGGTCTATTAGATAGTCATGATATCTTTCTCTTTAACAATCATTAAGTCGTCTATTTTCTTAACAAAAGCATCAGTTAGTTTCTGAACCTCCACTTCAGCATCTTTTTCGAGATCTTCAGACAAACCATCTTTAACTAATTTCTTTAGCTCAACAATCGTATCACGACGTGCATTACGAATACTAACCTTAGCGTTTTCACACTCAGCCTTAGCCTGTTTTGCCAAATCGTTACGACGCTCTTCAGTTAAAGCAGGGATATTAATGCGGATTACCTCACCATTATTATCTGGATTAAAGCCTAAATTAGAATTCATAATTGCCTTTTCGATAGGTACAATCATAGCTCTTTCCCATGGCTGTACTGCAAGGGTTCTTGGATCTGGTACACTTACGTTAGCAACCTGACTCAATGGAACCATGCTTCCATAATAATCTACCATTACACCAGACAACATGGCGACATTAGCTTTTCCAGCGCGGATTTTCACTAATCCCGATTCAAGATGCGCAATTGCAGCATCCATCTTTTCCTTTGCATCTTCAAGATACATTTGAACTTCTTCATTCATAGGAGAAAGAGTTTATTCCAAATCCCAACAAATGTCGGGACGGATTGTTTTTATATAATTTCATTTCTTATGTCAGCCTAGATGGCCCAACACAAAAATAGTAAAAATTTCTTTACACACTTATTTCACATTTCAGAAGAACTCTATTTAATGTCGAGCTCATTGTTTAAAAAGGGCAAACAATAACTATGCGTGCACTAGAGTTCCAATATTCTCACCCATAATCACCTTTAATAGATTCCCTTTTGTGTCCATATCAAAAACAACAATTGAAAGATTGTTTTCTTTACACATCGTAGTTGCGGTCAAATCCATTACACGAAGGTTTTTTTGGTAGATTTCATCAAAACTGATCTTATCATACTTCGTTGCAGTTGGATCTTTTTCAGGATCTGCAGTATAAACACCATCAACACGTGTTCCTTTCAACATCACATCAGCTTCAATCTCAATTCCTCGTAGAGATGAACCTGTATCTGTCGTAAAATATGGATTTCCTGTCCCTGCAGAGAATATTGTGACATATCCCTCAGAAAGATAGTCAACAGCCTTTTGCTTTGAATAGAACTCACCTATTGGCTCCATTCTAATAGCAGTAAGTACTCTCGATTTACAATCCATAGCCTCAAGAGCAGAATTTAAAGCCAAACTGTTGATAACAGTTGCCAACATACCCATTGAATCGCCCTTTACTCGATCAAAACCTTTAGAAGCTCCACTTAAGCCACGAAAAATATTACCGCCTCCAATCACAATACCAACTTGCACCCCTTGGGCTACAATTTCTTTTATCTGTTCTGCATAGTCATTTAATCTTTGAGAATCGATACCGTATTGTTGATCTCCCATTAGCGACTCACCGCTAAGTTTTAGTAGGACACGTTTGTATTGTAACATTTGAGATAAAGTATTTTAGTAGATATGATATATATGAACCGATAACAATCGGACATATCAGATAAATAAAGTAAAGCTCAAGATAAGCATTTATAGCTTAATGCCTATACTTTAGAGAGATCTGAAAAAATATAAGTCCAAAAAAAAGAGTTCCTAAAAGGAACTCTTTTTATATGTAATAATAATTGTATTAAGCATTCAAAGAGTAACGCATCATAGCAGTAGCAGTTAAATCTTTATCTGCAGAAGCTAAGTATTGCTTAACGCTCATCTTACCGTCTTTTACAAAGTCTTGGTTTAATAAAGTAGATTCTTTGAAGAATTTAGCTAAACGACCTTGTGCAATTTTATCTAGCATTTGCTCAGGCTTACCTTCAAGGCGAGCCTTTTCCTTAGCAATATCTAGTTCTTTAGCAACAACATCTTCAGATACACCATCCTTATCAATAGCAACTGGAGCCATAGCTGCTGCTTGCATAGCAACATCACGTCCCATTTGTGCATCAATTGCTTGGTTGAAACCAATTAGCGTAGCTAACTTGTTACCAGCATGGATATATGCAACTGCAGCTTCTGCTTCAATTTTACCAAAGTAGCTTAAATCGATTTTTTCACCAATTATGCCAGTTTGTTCTGAAACATGCTCTTCAATTTTTCTTCCTTCTAAATCTAAAGCTTTCAAAGCTTCAAGATCAGCTGGATTGTTTGCGATAGCGATGTCAAGGATTTTACCTGCGAATGCAACAAAGCTTTCGTTCTTAGCAACGAAATCAGTTTCACAATTCAAGGTAATCATTGCACCAAGTTTTCCGTTTTCAGAAACTTTTGCTAAAACAACACCTTCAGAAGCTTCTCTGTCAGCACGCTTATTAGCAATAGCCATTCCTTTTTTACGGATTATCTCAACAGCTTTGTCAAAGTCACCTTCGGCTTCAACAAGAGCATTTTTACAATCCATCATTCCTGCGCCCATTGCTTTACGCAATTTGGCTACATCTGCTGCTTTAATAGACATCTTAATAGAAATTTATCAGTTAATAATTACTCCTTTTCTCCTTTTTTCTCTTCTGTAGCTGGTGCTACTGGAGTTTCTGGAGCAACCTCTGCTTTAGGAGCTTCTACTTTAGGGGCTACCACTTTAGGAGCCTCTGTTTTAGGAGCTTTTTTTGCTTTAGCTGTTTTCTTATCAGCATCTTCTTTTTCTTTCTCGTTCTTTCTTTCAGATAAACCTTCCTGGATTGCACCAGTTATTTTATCAAGAATGATAGATACAGAGTTAGCAGCATCATCATTAGCAGGAATAACAAATTCCACACCTTCTGGGCTTGAATTTGTATCTACCATAGCAAATACAGGAATACCCAAACGGTTTGCTTCTTTAACAGCAATATATTCTTTCATTACATCAACTACAAACAAAGCTGCTGGCAATCTGGTCAGATCAACAATGCTACCTAAGTTTTTCTCCATCTTAGCTCTCTGACGAGATACTTGTAGTCTTTCTCTTTTAGAAAGGTGGTTTAAAGTACCATCAGCTTCCATTTTGTCAATAGTTGACATCTTTTTAACTGCCTTTCTGATAGTAGGGAAGTTAGTCAACATACCACCTGGCCAACGCTCAGTTACATATGGCATGTTTACGTTGCTTACTTTTTCAGATACAATACCTTTAGCTTGTTTCTTAGTCGCAACGAATAAGATTTTTCTACCCGATTTTGCAATTTGTTTCAATGCTGCAGCAGCATCGTCTACTTTAACGGCAGTTTTATGTAAGTCGATAATGTGAATACCGTTACGCTCCATAAAAATATAAGGAGCCATTCTTGGATTCCATTTTCTAGTCAAGTGACCAAAGTGGCAACCTGCTTCTAATAATTCATCAAATGTAGTACTAGACATTTTGTTTTCTTTTAATTTGTTTACATTCGTTTTATGGCAATTGCTAGGTAGTTCTATAGTTTACAACTAATAGAAGTCTTAACAATTTAGATACTAAACCTGCCACAAAAATATTAACGCTTGCTAAATTGAAATTTCTTACGAGCTTTTGGTTGACCTGGTTTCTTACGTTCAACCTCACGAGGGTCACGTGTCATGAATCCAGCTGTTCTCAAAGCAGGTTTAGCCTCAGCGTCGATTTTTACTAGAGCTCTAGCGATAGCCAAACGAAGTGCGCCTGCTTGTCCTGTTACTCCTCCTCCATCAAGGTTAACCTTGATATCATACTTATCAGCAACCTCTAAAAGATTAAGTGGCTGTAATACAACATACTGAAGAGTCCCGGTAGTAAAGTACTCTTTAAGCTCTTTTTTGTTGATGGTAATCTGACCTTTACCTTCGCTAACATAGATACGAGCAACTGCCGATTTTCTACGTCCAATAGCATTAATAACTTCCATACCTATTATTTAATAGTGTTTAAATCCAATTTCTTAGGCTGCTGAGCCTCATGCTTGTGCTCTGAACCTGCATATACGTTAAGGTTTCTGAAAAGTTGACTACCTAAACGGTTTTTAGGAAGCATACCTTTAACAGCCATCTCAATCACTCTCTCAGGGTGCTTTGCAAGAACCATCTCTGGGTTTGCAAAACGCTGTCCGCCTGGGTATCCAGTGTAACGCACGTACTGCTTATCAGACATTTTCTTACCTGTCAAACGGATTTTCTCAGCATTGAGAATAATCACGTTATCTCCACAATCAACATGAGGAGTGTAACTTGGCTTTAATTTACCTCTTAGTATCAATGCTACTTTAGAAGCAAGACGTCCCAATACTTCGTTCTCTGCATCAATAACAAACCATTCTTTAACAACGGTAGCTTTATTGGCAGAAACTGTTTTGTAACTTAATGTATCCACTTTATAAAATTTTAATAATTTATACTTCAATTCAATTTGGCCTGCAAAAGTAACTGTTCCCAGTACATACACCAATTCTTCAACGACTTATTTATGAATAACTTAAACCCTGTGTGGATAATCGGGGCAATATTGGATCGTTAAGTTATTCCCACAAATCAAATTCGTGTACCTTAATGAAACTGATTGAAATACTTGCTAAGGGTAGTAAAACCAGCATCTTAAGATGAAAAAACAGGGCTTTTATTAGCCATATCGCATAAATGCTCTGCAAAAGTATAAAATTTATTTGGGATAGAAACTTTATTTTTCTAATTATTTTATCCTGACAGAGTTGAGGAATTAAAACTCTGCATGAATAAGGCCGTTTAGAAGAGTAATCCTAATAAATAAAGTTTATAAAAATGTGGTATATTATTTCCAGTCAAGCTTTTTCAAGAAAAACTCACCATTAATCTTAACGAATAAAGATGTCGCATAGGAGAAATCATGACTCGAACTCATATCAATGTATGTATCCACTTGTCCACCCAATATGATTCCTTTTGCAATAGATTTTTGAATTCGATATTTAGCCGTTACAATCTCACGTCGCTTTTGGATATAATTATTATCGATAACTGACATAGATTGAAAAAAGGCAGAGCCTCTTGAGGAGTTAAACTTATCCCCAATCCAGTAACCTAGCTTGAGACTAGAATGTTTTGTTTCTGCTCCAATACGAAAATCAAATCCCTTCCCCTTGCCATAAGCAAATTCTTTGATTGAGGAATTATCCCTAAAAAGGAAAACAAATGCTTCAATATTAATTTTTTTAAAAAACGAATTATCAAAAGCTTTACTATATGTCAAACCTGTTCCGAAGTGACCTATTGTTTGCTTAAAAGAGTCTGAGGAGTCAATTTCTCCTCCCCTATGTGTAAACAAAACTTGCAATGGTATAGTTAAAGAATGACTCGACTCAAGATTGATTAATCGAAGGCCTGCAGTCAATCCAAAAGTGAAGACTTCTTGAAAGGGATCATTTTGAAAGATAAACTGCTCCCAATTTATCCAAGTATCAAAATCCAAACGCTCAGACTTAAACAAAGCCTGAAGACCATTTTCGGCTCTATCTGCAAAAAATCTTTCTGGTTCGAAAAGAGCCTCATGTAAGTAATGATTATTATCTTGATTTAGGGTCCCCAGAATTAACGAGAGGCTACTACTGGCCTGATAATGAACTGAGAATACAGGCTCAGAATTTGGATATTCAGCAAGACCAGAATACTTTTGTAAACGAATACCCGCCTCAATTCTTAGGTCATCTGCCGGATAATAAACTATTTTGGGAGTGGCAACGTATCCAATGTAAGTAGCTCCTTTTACAAACTCACCTTTATACTCATCATTCTTTGCGAAATTTAAATTTTCAAATCTAAAAAATAATTTTTCCTTCGCGTCAGCTTTAAATTTTCCATAATGACAAAAAAAGGGATTAGTCTGTTGAGCCTGTAAAGAGAGATTCAAAAAGCCTAGTAAAAACAGTATGGTATAGAAAAATCTCTTTTGAAGCATAATTATAATCGGTTTGGTACGAGCAATATAAAAAAAGATATCCATGCTTTTAAGAAATTTTAACATTCCGTTAAGAAGGAGAAACTCTTTATTTCTCAATGTTTACCAATAGACTTAGAACTAAAGCTTAACAAAGCCTAAGAAAATGATTTTAGATCATACAATTATTAATTATGAACACTAAAAGGTTAGATTTAGATGAAACAAGAGTACATAATTTAATGAAATTATCGATTAGATACAAAAAATCCCCGCTCAATGAGCAGGGATGCAACGGTTTTCGTTGTTAATATTTTATTGAGCAAGAGCATTCGCGCCAGAAACAATCTCGAGGATTTCATTGGTAATTGCGGCTTGTCGAGCTTGATTATAATGCAACTTCATCTCTTGAATTAAATCAGTGGCATTATCAGTTGCCTTATGCATCGATGTCATTCTGGCTCCGTGCTCTGAAGCAACAGAATCCAGCATTGCGCCAAAAAACTGTGTTTTCAATGATTTTGGAATTAATTCGCCTATAATGGTTTCTTTTTCAGGCTCAAAAATATAGTCCGATTGAGCTGTGGAATCATCGCTTTCACTAGTAACAATTGGCAAAAACTGCTCATTAGTTAAAATTTGAACACCAGCATTTTTAAACCGATTATAAACTAGTTCAACTCTATCGTATTTACCAGCAACATACTCTTCCATTATAGAACTAGCAATCGCAGACGTGCTTTCGAAGTTCATATCATCAAAAAGTTCATTGTGGTGGCCAATTACTTGATGAACTTTAGATATATCTTTAAAGCCTTGCTTACCAATTGCTAGAATCTTAAAGTTTCCTTCAGTTTTCTGCTTTGAGTAAACATCTCTAGAGAGTTCATTTACACGCTTAAGAACATTTGAATTAAAAGCACCACACAAACCCTTATTCGAAGTTATGGCAACTAACAAAACCTTTTCAGCCTTACGTTCAGCACCATAAATATTATCCTCAGAATCACTTAAGCTTCCTGATAAATTTCCAAGTATTTCTTGTAATTTATCAGCATAGGGGCGAATTTGCACAATAGCATCCTGAGCTTTCTTCAGCTTAGCTGCCGAAACCATTTTCATAGCAGCAGTAACCTGTTTGGTTTTCTCTACGGATGATATTCTTGTACGTATTTCCTTTAAATTGGCCATTTCAATTTAATTAGTAATTATCAATTAGTAATTGCAAACTATTCATTACTAATTGATAATTGTTAATTGATACTATTTATACTTTTCAGTTACTTCAGCAGCAACTTTGCGCATTGTATCTTGTGCCTGGTCTGTATATTTTCCAGTTGCCAATTCGTTTAACACTTCCTTGTGCTTCAACTCCATCAAATCCAAGAAATCTTTCTCAAATTCCTTAGTTTTTTCAACAGGAACATGACGTAATAAACCTTGACTACCACAGAACAAGATAGCTACCTGTTTCTCAACAGAATAAGGTGAATATTGTCCTTGCTTTAAAATCTCAACATTTTTAGCACCTTTATTAAGCACCGATAGAGTTGCAGCATCCATATCAGAACCAAACTTAGAGAAAGCTTCAAGTTCACGATACTGAGCTTGATCAAGCTTAAGTGTACCAGCCACTTTCTTCATCGACTTAATTTGTGCATTACCACCCACACGAGATACCGAAATACCAACGTTAATTGCTGGACGAATACCTGCGTTAAATAGGTCTGATTCAAGGAAAATTTGTCCGTCTGTAATCGAAATTACATTGGTTGGAATATAAGCAGAAACGTCTCCTGCCTGAGTCTCAATAATTGGTAAAGCAGTTAACGAACCACCACCCTTAATAATTGATTCTCCATTCTCATCCTTAGCATCTATCAAACTCTGAGGCAAGTCATTCATCTGACGAGCAATATCATCAGAATTAATAATTTTTGCAGCACGCTCTAATAAACGTGAATGAAGGTAAAATACATCACCTGGGTATGCTTCACGCCCTGGTGGACGACGAAGCAATAGTGAAACCTCACGGTATGAAACCGCCTGTTTCGATAAATCATCATATATAATCAATGCTGGACGACCTGTATCACGGAAAAATTCTCCGATACAGGCCCCGGCAAATGGTGCGTAAAATTGAAGTGCAGCAGGATCAGCAGCCGTAGCCATCACAATAACTGTATAAGCCATTGCACCATGATCCTCGAGTGTTTTGGCAATATTAGCTACAGTAGAACCTTTTTGTCCAATTGCAACATAGACACAAAAAACAGGCTCTCCTCTGTCGTAGAATTCTTTCTGATTGATAATGGTATCGATCGCAATGGCAGTTTTACCTGTCTGACGGTCACCAATAATCAACTCACGTTGTCCTCTACCAATAGGAATCATCGCATCAACCGATTTCAAACCTGTTTGAAGAGGCTCGTTTACGGGCTGACGGTACAAAACACCTGGCGCTTTACGTTCCAGTGGCATTTCGTATGTTTCACCTTGTATTGGACCTTTACCATCTATAGGTTCGCCTAGAGTATTGATCACACGTCCTAACATACCTTCACCCACATTGATGGAAGCAATTCGTTTAGTACGTTTCACTGTATCGCCTTCTTTAATCCCTTGAGTTTCGCCAAGCAGTACCGCTCCGACATTATCCTCTTCAAGATTTAGAACAATACCTAACACACCATTCTGAAATTCGATTAGTTCGTTTGACCCAACGTGTGACAAACCGTAAATACGGGCAATTCCATCACCCACTTGTAGTACGGTTCCAACTTCTTCAAGTTGTGCTTCTGTTTTTAGACCTTCTAATTGCTGCATTAGAATTTCCGAAACTTCAGCAGGTTTAATACTAGCCATATTTTTTTGCTTTTGTTACGATTCAAGAATTATATATGAGATTCAAGATCCTCTTTAAAGTAGGGTCAAAGGCTAATATAACCTATCTTAAACATCAAAATTATTTAATTATTCATTGTCATAAAAAATAACTCTTAATTAGAGTCAAATTCTACTAGATTAATGCTCTCTTAATTTGATTCAATTGATTCGATACACTTACATCCAATTCCTGATCATCAACTCGAAGAATAAAACCGCCTATAATATCCTTATCAAGAACTTCTTCTAATTCAATTTGCGAATTAAAAGCTTTCTTAAGCATTTCACTTAGCTTCGTTTTATCATCCCCATCAACTAGACCAGCAGTTGTCAATTTTGCTGATACAATACCTTTGTCTTTTCGGCATAAATCAAAAAAATTACGTACCATATCCTTAATGAAAATTTCACGTCGATTTTCAAAGACCATGTCAATAAAATTCAGACTAATAGCATCAAGCTTATCAGCTAAGACCAATTTGACTGCCTTTCGTTTCTGAGATGTTTTAACCACCGGGCTTTCAACCATCAGCCAAAAATCTTTAACTGTACTGCAAAGCTCACCAACAAGTTTCATGTCACCCACCAAAGTGTCCAGCACATTCTTTTCCTTTCCTAATAGGAAAAGAGCTTTTGCATATCGAACCGAGATTTTACTTTCGTTCATATCTTCTAATTAATTGCAATCCTCAAAAGGGATAGATGTTCAACTTCCAGAGAATTAATTGATATTTACTTCCTTCATCAACTTCTGGAAATAATCCTTTTGTTGCTGATCATCTTCGAATTGGCGACGTAAAACTTTCTCAGCTATCTCTACTGAAAGATTAGCTACCTGAGTTTTAATTTCACTTAATGCTGCTACTTTATCGCTTTCGATAGCCTGACGAGCTGATTCAACAACCTTTTCTGCTTCTTCAGTTGCTTTAGTCTTGGCTTCCCTAACAATTTGTTCACCCAATTCCTTAGCCTCTTTAAGCATGCCCTCTCTTTCACGTCTGGCTTCTTTCAATATTATAAGATTATCAGCCTGCAATTTAGCCATCTCTCCTTTTGCAATTTCTGCAGAAAGAAGCGCTTCCTTAATAGAGTTATTACGTTCCTCAATTGCGTCAACAATTGCTGGCCAGGCATATTTCTTCAATAGAAAAAACACACTTGCAAAAGCAATAAACATCCATATGAAAGTTCCCAATTCGGGAGTTACTAAGCCCATAGTATTCTATATTAATAATTACAACTTGTAATTAATGATTTAAAATTGAAATGTTGGTACCCACAATTTGTCGCCGACAACCTCATTGAACAAATTGTGGGATAATACTATTAAAGTACGATAGCCAACAAACAAATGATAATTGCAAAGAAAGCAGCACCTTCAATAAGAGCAGCAGCAACAATCATGTTTGAACGAATATCTCCAGCAGCTTCTGGTTGACGGGCGATACTCTCAAGAGCAGATCCACCAATCTTACCAATACCGATACCAGCAGCAATAGCAGCTAAACCTGCGCCAATAGCAGCACCAAACTTTGCAAGACCTGCAGTTGCAGCGGCCTGAAGAATAATTGATAATGTAATCATGATAATTTAGTTTAAAATTTATAAAACTATAAAGTCTCCCGAAGGAGTTTGATTCAATTTTTAATGATGCTCTTCTACTGCCATTCCAAAATAAAGAGCAGATAAAAGGGTAAACACATAAGCTTGGATTAAGGCGACAAGCAATTCAAGCACATCCATGAAAATGACAAAGAATACTGAAATTACAGATGTTCCCATTCCAAGTGCTGGACTCATTTCTCCAAAAATAAAGATCAAAGAAACAAAGGCCAATACAATCATGTGACCTGCAGTGATGTTTGCAAAAAGTCGAACCATTAAGACGAATGGTTTTGTGAACACCCCCATCAATTCAACCAGTGGCATCAAAGGAATTGGGTATTTTAACCACCAAGGCACCCCAGGTGTATTAAAAATATGTTTCCAATAATTTTTATTACCATTTACTGTTGTGATTATAAATGTAAACAGAGCTAAAACCATCGTAATGGTAATGTTTCCTGTCACATTAGCTCCACCTGGAATAAATGGCACAAGTCCCATTAAATTATTCAACCAAATAAAGAAAAAGATGGTTAACAAGAATGGAACGAATTTTTTATATTTCTTTTCGCCAATTGCAGGTTTTGCAATTTCATCAATTACAAAAACAATTATAGGTTCAAGATATGCCTGAAGACCTTTAGGCTCCAACCCTTTTCTTTTGGTATACGCTTTAGCAACTGATAGGAAGACCCATAGAAGAAAAATCATAGATAATAACATCGACACAACATTCTTTGTCATGGAAATGTCAAAGGGACGTACTTGATGACCGTTAACCATCTCAACGACCTTGCCTCTATATTCACCTTCCTTAGCCAGTTCAAATCCTTTATAAGATGAATGCCCGTGATGAAAATTGCTCGACATGAAAACATGAAAACCAGACTGCTCAGAATAAACAATGACTGGCAAAGGGGCTGTAAAGTGGAAATCTCCATAGGAAAAGACATGCCAATCGTAAGCATCGGCGATGTGATCCATTATAAAGTTTCCGGGTTCAAATTTCTTTTTTTTGTGGCTTTCCTGCTGAGTCTCATGTTCATGCTCATTACTAACTGAAGCAAAAGCAGGAGTTAGACAAGTAAAAAAGAATGCGATAAGTAAAAGTCGATGAATGTGCTTCATTCCATTCGAAAATATCAGATTAATAAAACGGTCGCTTACTTGCTAATGACACAAGACAAAACCGGAAATAACTTAAAATCAACCAAGAACAGTTCATGGTGAAAACATGATGTATTTCTCTTCTTTTAAGGCCCTTTTTTTAAGCCCTCCAAATTTAATAAAAAAAAGACATAAGATACCAACTTGTCTTTATTTATCTCACTTTGACTTCAAACTCTTTACTAAAGACGTGACTTCGAATACAGTATAAAAGATGTAACAGACGGCAAAATAGATTACAAAACTAAGAGCTTCCAATCTATTAGTAAGAACAAAAATTATTATAATCGTCAGATTTAGGAAAAGTTTAATAGCAAACCATGCCATAAAACTAGTATTAAAAGCCATCGGGCTTTTTTCTTTCGTCTTGACTAAGGCAGAATGTTGAATCAGATTAAAGACGAAAAAATATAGTAAAATGAAAGGGAAAATAGGATTGAACCAAGGATTTAGTGTTTCATAAAACAAAGCTACAGTAAGAACTAAAAGAAATAAGGTCAGAAGTCCCAGGCGGGAAATATGTTTTTTCATGTATTGTATTTTTTTAAAGATCACATGGAAGTCGCCTAAATAAACATTGCTGTGTATTATTTTTTTCAAATGGCTCGTTTCATGAGTTTCAGGATTAAATTGTTTTTTAAGCTATACAACTGCTCAAAATTTTCATGAAAATACATAAAGTCCTCATATTTTAACTATCCTTTTTAAGAAAATCCTTTAGGGCTATATATAAAGAAAGTATCACCCCCAGAAATGCACCAAAAACTGTAAAACCCGGGAAATCGTTTCCCAAATATTTATCAGCTTGCATACCTGCGAACAATACTAACAATATAATGGCAATCATTTGAAATGCTAAGCCTGAATACTTAGCAGCTTCTCGTAATTGCCTTTTTTTCTTTTCGGCGTCTAGCTTATTTGACTGCTTTTTTTTCATCCTTTACGACTGCTTCATTTCCCATCTTACAAGTTCCAGTAAATTTGGCACCTGGTTCTACCGAAATTTTAACGGTATTGATATTACCCAAGACTAGAGCTGATGATTTAAGGCTAATAATTTCACTGACGTGAACATTTCCTTCAATACGACCAGAAACATCAAGTGTTTGACATGTGATATCGCCTTCAACCTTACCAGTAGGACCAACAACAACCTTACCTTTAACAATGATTTTTCCTTTTACAAAGCCATCAATTCTAATATCTCTTGACGCTTCAATATCCCCCGTGATAGATGTTCCATCACAAACTAAATTAACTGCTGTTGTTTGTACTTCGTTATTTCTGCTCATTTTATTATTGCTTTTAAACATTTTCATCTTCAATTTTTGAGTCTAGCTAAATAATCCTTCAGTCACATCAATTTTTATCAAGCAGGAATCTAATCCTATAAAAACAGAACGCTTATCCATTATGAATGAGTATTGATCAAAATATCGCATCGTATTTTCTAGTTCCACAAATATAAAAAAAGCAAACATACCTACATCTTTTTTTAGCTTTTTTTAATTTTCACTCCCTGCTTTCTGTTAAACCCATTGTACTCTTACTAATTTATCCTTTAATTTCGCTTCATATCATTAACGAACTAATTGACACTTAATTGAGAATATTTCAAAAATAATGCCCTTAAAAAAGGGCATTATTTATTTTAAGAAAAAGGTCTTCAAGCTTGGTCTGTCTATAAATCGCTTAACATACCAGCTATTTCTTTTTCAAAATCTTTTGGAGCAATATTGGGCTCAATACGACGAACAAGCTTGCCGCTCCTATCAAAAACAAATTTGGTAAAATTCCATTTTACACCATCACCTTCATAAATTTCAGGGAATTTTCCACTTAAAAATGATTTGAATTTTTGTCCTGATGCAGAATCATCAAAACCCTTAAAAGGTTTTTCAGTCGTCATCATCTTATATAAAGGGTGAGCATTTTCACCTCTTACTTCAATCTTTTCAAACATTGGGAAACTAACACCATAGTTCTTTTGACAAAATGCAGCAATATCGGACGAGCTACCTGGCTCCTGTTCTAAAAACTGATTGCAAGGTATACCTAAAATAACCAATCCTTGACCTTTATATTTCTTATACATGGTTTCCAAACCTTTGTACTGAGGGGTTAAACCACAATTACTAGCCGTGTTTACTACAATCACAACTTTCCCTTTATAAGAACTCATTGGGACCTCTTCACCAGATAAGGATTTAAGCTTATAATCGAAGAATTTATCTTGAGCTTGTAATGGCAGTGTAAATAAAACGGCCAAAATTATTGTGCAAATACTTAGTGCTTTCATTTAATCTATCTTTAAAAATTCAAAATGCAAGTTATTCAATAATCATGAAATAAAAGACATTTACATCTTAAATTTTAGTAATAAATGATTACTAATGGAAATTCTCTCAGAAAGAAAATCAAGAAAACAGAATCGAAGCGTAAGTTTCAACATTCGCAAAAAAAGATATCTTTGTATCAATCAGTAATGAATTTGCTAACGGTCAAGTCAGAATATTATGGATAGAGAAGCATTAATAGATAAGTACAACGTTCCAGTTCCAAGATACACAAGTTACCCAACTGTTCCGTTTTGGGGAGATGATAAACCTGATGTTGATAAATGGTTCCAGCTAGTGAAACGTTGCTTTAACGAGTCGAATAAAACTAAAGGGATCAGTATCTATATACACCTGCCTTATTGTGAACGTTTATGTACCTATTGTGCCTGCACCAAAGTAATCACACGCGATCATAAGGTTGAAGATTCTTATATTGATGCTCTCCTTCAAGAGTGGAACATCTATATGGAGCAGTTTGACGAAAAACCTATCTTAAGAGAACTCCATTTAGGTGGTGGAACGCCAACTTTCTTTAATCCAGAAAATCTGAAACGGTTAATCAACGGAATTAAATCGAGTGCTGATTTGCATCCTGAGTACGAGTTCAGTTTCGAAGGTCATCCAAACAATACAACTCGTGAACATATGCAAGCTCTTTATGAGGTTGGTTTCCGTAGAGTTAGTTTTGGAGTACAAGATTTCGACCCTGAAGTCCAAAGAGTTATCAATCGAATTCAATCTTACGAAACAGTGAAAGAAGTAACTGAGATTGCTCGTGAAATTGGCTATCATTCGGTGAATTACGATTTGATTTATGGTTTACCTAAGCAAGAGATAGGCTCAGTAAAGGATACTTTTGATAAAGTTTCTGAACTTAAACCAGATAGAATTGCCTACTATTCATACGCTCATGTACCCTGGAAGAGTAAGGGACAGCGTTTATTTACTGAAGAAGATATTCCAGATAGCTCTGGTAAAAGAGCTCTTTACGAATTAGGTAAAACAAAACTTGCTGAACTTGGTTACGATGACGTTGGTATGGACCATTTTTCGTTGCCTCATGATAATTTATATCAAGCTAAACTTGAGAAGCGTTTACACAGAAACTTTATGGGATACAACACATCTCATACAGAACTATTGATTGGTTTAGGCGCCTCATCTATTTCTGATGCGAAATATGCTTACGCACAAAATCCTAAAGAAATTCATTTATACAAAGCCGCTTCTGAAAAAGGGGTGCTCGATTTGGTTAAAGCTTGCTATCTAACGGATGAAGACTTGCAGGTTAAAAAGGCTATTCTCGATATTTCGTGTAGAAGAGAACTTGTTTTTTCTAATGACTTAAAGCCATATCTGCCTGAAACAATTGAGAAAGAACTCCGGGTTATGTCAGATGAAGGCATCTTAAGTTTCGATTCTAATAAACTAGAAGTATCTGACTTAGGAATGACTTTCTTAAGAAACATCTGTAAGCTCTTTGATAATAGATTGAGAAATGCCAAATCTGGTGAAAGTAATATGTTTTCTAAAGCAATCTAATTTTGTAGCTTTACATAGCAACAGACAATTGTTATCTAAAACATCAGCATAATGATCAACAAAATTAAAACCCACTTCAACCAACTTATGAACTTCCTGAGTCAGGGTGTTTGGAGTATGCGTTTAAAAGATCTATCAGGATCTCGTTACTTTCTATTGAGACAACTGAGAATCTACTTATTAGCTATTAAGGGTTTTTACGAGGATAAGTGTCAGTTGAGAGCTTCGGCTCTTACCTTTTATTCGCTTTTATCCATTGTTCCTGTTTTGGCTATGTTTTTTGGGATTGCCAAAGGTTTCGGAATGGATAAGCTTCTCGAAAAAGAATTGACCAAAAGCCTTTCTGGTCAAGAGGAAGTGTTATCCTGGCTAATTGAGTTTGCCAATAAGATGCTTGGGAATACCAAAGGAACATTAATGGCCGTTCTTGGTTTTGTGATTCTATTTTGGGCTGTTGTTAAAGTCCTCAGTAATATCGAAGAGGCTTTTAACGATGTATGGCAAATAAAAAAAGGGCGTAGTTGGGGGCGTAAATTCTCAGACTACACCTCTATCATGATTTTTGGTCCTATTTTACTTGTAGGATCCAGTGCTGTTACTGTTTTTATCAAATCTCAGGTCAGTGGTTTTATCGATGGAAATACCATCCTTGAGATGGTTGGTCCCCTGTTATTTTTCTTAATCAACTTGATTCCTTATATCCTTGTTTGGGTACTTTTTACAATTATATATGTGTTTATGCCCAATACCAGAGTTAGCCTCAAGTCTGGTATTTTAGCTGGTGTTGTGGCTGGAACTATTTATCAAATCCTACAGATTCTTTATATCGAATTTCAAGGAAGTGTGACGTCATACAATGCCATTTACGGTAGTTTTGCTGCCCTTCCATTATTTCTCATGTGGCTACAATTAAGTTGGCTTGTGGTTCTCTTTGGTGCTGAAATCTCCTTTGCTGAGCAAAATGTTGAGAGCTATGAATTCGAGGCCGAGTCTACACAAATCTCCTACAGTTTCCGTCGATTACTGAGTTTGATAATTACTCATAAGATTGTCCGAAATTTCACTCAAGACAATCGTCCTTACCGTTCAAAAGATATTTCACATGAATTAGAATTACCTATACGTTTAACACGAGAAATATTATTTAATTTAGTAAATTGTGGTCTGATTTCAGAATTAACAACAGAAAGAGATAAGGAAATGGCCTATGCACCAGCCTTTGACATTTCAGATATGAGTTTAAATAGAGTGATTAATTCATTGGAAGAATATGGCTCAGATGATATTCCGGTGAAAAAGGATAGAGTTTTTGATACCTTAACTCATCTAATAAGTGGGTACAAGACAAGTTTTGAACAACAAAGTGGAAATGTGCTGTTGAAAGATGTTGAGATGGATTGATAATTTGTTCAACTATTAAAAGAATGATGTAAATGGGAAAACTCAATATCTAAATTGAAACAACTGGACCCATCACATTTCCATCTATTGATTGATTTGAGAAAATAAAAGGACTATAAGTATATCACATTTATACTAAACGAAACCCTCATGATTCGATTAATATCAATACTCTTAACGTGCTTCATATTAAACACTTCTTGTTCTTCAAAATCTAAAGAACAGACAAAGCATAACTGCCCAAAAAAAAAGGAAGACTGCCCTGAGCTTGTGGAATTCAATTCACTCGACTCCCTTAAAATCTCAGCTCATCTCTATCAAATTGATGATAGCTCACCTGTTATTTTACTTTGCCATCAGGCTCGTTTTAATAAATTTGAATATGCTGGCATCGCAGAGCGCTTAAATAAAATGGGTTATAATTGCATGGCAATAGATCAACGTTCTGGTGGCCCAATAGGCGATAAACAGAACCTCACTTATCTAAGAGCTAGAAAACTAAATAAAAGCGTTGACTATATAGATGCCGAACCCGACATTAGAGCCTCCGTTCTATATTTATCAGATAAATTCAAATCAAAAATTATTCTTTGGGGAAGTTCTTACTCGTCAACATTAGCCTTGTATTTGGCTGCGGACATGGTTGAAGTCAGTACTGTGCTTTCATTTAGCCCTGGAGATTATATGGCTGATAAAAAGGGAAGCTTGGTAAATGTCCTCAAAGATTTTGAGAAACCTATGTTTTTAACAAGTTCAAAGCATGAAGCTAAAGGTGTCAGTCAATTGCTCGATAAGCACAAACTAACAAAAAATCAAATTCAATTTATCCCAGAAGGAAATGGACATCATGGTTCCCGCACCCTTTGGATCAATCAAATTGGAGGTGAAGAATATTGGATAGCAGTAGCCCTATTCCTAAAACAACTGAAATAAAAAAGAGGGAGTTCAATATGAACTCCCTCTCCTGTATTTATCTAAATCGAATTGATTAAAATTCGATGATTGTATTCCAATTATGCTTATCTTCAATAGTTCCGTACTGAATTCCACGTAGTGTTTCGTACAATTTGAAACTTGTTTTACCAGCCTCATCACCATAGAAATAATCTACATTCTTATCAGCATCAACAATCTTACGGATTGGAGAAATAACTGCAGCAGTACCACAAGCACCCGCTTCAGTAAAGTCAGCCAATTCTTCAACAGTAATTGGTCTGCGCTCAACAGTCATACCCATATCTTCAGCAATCTGACACAAACTTTTGTTTGTAATAGAAGGTAAAATTGAGTTTGATTTTGGAGTTACATAAGAGTTACCCTTAATTCCGAAGAAGTTAGCAGGTCCACACTCATCGATATATTTCTTTTCCTTAGCATCTAAGAAAAGTACTGCAGAATATCCCTCATTATGTGCACGTGTTCCACCTCTTAAAGATGAAGCATAGTTACCACCAACTTTGATAGTACCTGTTCCCTGTGGAGCAGCACGATCGTACTCACGATAAATCACGTAGTCAGTTGGCTTGAAACCTTCCTTAAAATAAGGACCTACTGGCATTACAAATACAGCGAATGTGTATTCAGGAGCTGGGTTAACACCCACCTGAGGACCATTCCCGAAAAGAACTGGACGAATATAAAGAGAAGCTCCAGACTCATATGGAGGAATCCATCTTTCATTCAATTTGATTGCTTTAGTTACCGCCTCCTGGAACAAGTCCAAAGGCATTTCAGCCATCATGATACCGTTAGATGAATTCTGAAGACGTTTTCCATTCTCATCGATACGGAATACTCTTACTTTTCCATCAGGACCTTTAAATGCTTTTAAACCTTCGAATGCTTGCTGTCCGTAATGTAAGCCTGTAGCAGCAATGTGCACATTTACTTGATCAGATGAAGATATTTCTAATTCTCCCCATTTTCCATCACGATAGTTACAACGTACATTATAATCAGTTTTAGTATAACCAAAACCAAATTCTTTCCAGTTTATATTTTCCATTTTACTTCAGAATTTTACGATTAGTAAAGGATATTTATTGTGTTTTGTTTTATTTAAGTATAAAATACTCAAGACAAAGATATTAAGAAATCTGATCTTTTTACCTTCAATTTATCTCATTTTTCTCTATTCTACTTTCAATTCAACAAAATATCCATTGTGTTTCCGAATATTCATAACTTTACCGCCTTTAAACAATAGGTACTGCCCTTTAATTCCCTGCAATTCTCCTTCGAAAGAGTCGACTTTATCAAAACTAAGGCTGGTAACTTTCTCAGGATATTGCTCGACTGGATAATTAAGATCATAAACGTTATCATCATCACTCACATATTGCTGAAGTTCAAGGTGAAGTAATTCAGCCGCTCTTGCCTTTTCAAGCTTTAGGTCAACTGTTACCTCTCCTTCGTTTTTTAGCATGGCTCTCCAATTGGTCTTATCAGCAAAATGTTCTTTCAAAGCAACCTCGATAATCCCCGCAATATGACGATTAGGTGTTTTAGCAAGCTTTATAGCAGCTACAGCTCCCTGATCAATCCATCGGGTTGGGATTTGTGATTCACGTGTTACACCCACCTTTAAATTGCTCGAAAAGGCCAAGTAAACGTAGTGAGGTTTCAAAGAATGCTCCTTAGACCATTCCATATCACGTGAAATTCCCAAATGGGATTCATCTAGTTCAGGATTCATGATGCTTGCATCGGTTTGTGGCAAACTTGTGAAACAAGTATAACAATACCCCTGAGAGAATGATGTTTTGGTTTTCTTACCACAATGCACACAGTTGATTTGGTGCTGATAAGTCCAGGTCAGTTTTTTACCAATGAGCGTGTTCATATCAACAAAATCATCACCTATAGGAAGTTCGTATATTATAACATCCTTAAGCTGTGTACGCATCTTAAACAAGTTCCCTTTATATTGCATCGTTAAGTCGAATTAGTTTTAAATCTATTCTTTTATTGCCTTTTCAATTATCATCATCATTTCATCAAGCTCTTTTTGTGAGAAGCCTTTTCCCTGAAAAATAATCTGCCCTTCTTTGTTGATGATATAATTTCGTGGGATGTATTTCTCAGCATATTTCGCATAAATCTGACGTTGTGGATCAGCAGCAATTGGGAAAGTGAATTTCTTCGCAGATTGAAACTTTTTTAATTCTGCTTTTGTATGCTCACGGCCAATAGAAATCATCTTAAAATTCTCATTCTTAAATCGAGGCCACAACTGATTTTCAAGCTCAGGTAACTCATTCATACAAGGCCCACACCAGGTTGCGAAGAAGTTTACAAGAACAACTTTCCCTTTCATATCTGAAAGCTTAAACTGCTCACCGTCCAAACTTGTCACCGTAAAATCGGGTGCAACTTGTCCTTTTTTGGTTAAGTTACCTTCATTCTCATCAGCCCATAAACTAGTTGTAAAAACCAAGGCAAGTACTAGTAATAAAAATCTTTTCATTAGTCAGCTTTTAGTTGTTTGGTGGTCGGGTTATTTCATTGTTTATTGACGCAAATCATCATGAGCATCAACAATCTTATAAAGTTTATCTGATCGGCGAATCACAGTATCAAGCGCAATAGAAAAACTATCTCCTTTAACGGCTTTTTCTACAGGTTTTAAATCCACACGAATCTCTTCTATAGTCGTTTCAACAACTCCAGTTGTTGGACCCGTGATCAGAATTTTATCACCTACAAATAGTTCCTGAGACTCTAATAAAAACTCTGCTACCTTAATTTTATTAAAATAGTTGGTTCCTTTTCCAATCAACATCTTACGTTTGGTCGCACGATTTCCGTACTCCGAACTCCATTCGCCAATTTTCTGTCCCATGTAGTAACCATCCCAGAAACCACGGTTGAAAACAGTAGATAATTCTTCTTTCCAAACGGCTATCTTCTCTTCACCATATGTACCATCCAGATAGGCGTCTACAGCTTCATTGTAACAGCTCAATACAGTTTTTACATATTCCGGAGAACGGGCTCGGCCTTCAAACTTAAGCACTCGAACCCCTGCATCTATCAATTTATTTACAAAACCAATAGTGCACAAATCCTTTGGAGACATGATGTATTGATTATCAATCTCAAGTTCATTTCCTGTTTCCTTTTCAGTTACAGTATAAGCCTTTCTGCAAGTTTGCATACAAGCCCCTCTGTTGGCAGATGAAGATTTTTCGTGAAGACTCAAGTAACATTTACCAGAAACGGCCATGCACAAAGCACCATGTGCAAACATCTCAATTTGAACCAATTCTCCCTTAGGACCTCGAATATCTTGCTTGACAATTTGATGGTAAATATTGGCGACCTGATCCAGGTTCAGTTCTCGAGCTAAAACGACCACATCAGCAAACTGAGAGTAGAATTTTACCGACTCGATATTGGTAATATTACACTGTGTTGAAATGTGCACTTCAACACCAATAGAACGAGCATATAAAATAGCAGCCACATCGGCAGCAATAACCGCAGTAACTCCATTCTCTTTAGCCGAATCGATCACTTCATGCATTAAATTCATCTCGTTATCGTACAGAACCGTATTCACTGTCAAGTAGGTTTTCACCTCATTCTCTTTACAGATCTTAACGATTTCGCGAAGATCATCTTTGGTGAAATTATTCGACGATCGGGCACGCATGTTCAATTGCTCAATGCCAAAATAAATGGAATTGGCTCCTCCTTGTATGGCTGCCATTAAGGATTCATATGATCCTACGGGTGCCATTAATTCTATATCTGTACGCTTCATGAATTTCTAATATGAACTATCAGATTTTACTCTTGATATGTAATGGAAAAGGTATACTTGAATTTTTTGCGATTCATCAATACCTTGTTAAAGTTTATTAATATAAATCAAATACTCCAAGTCTCAATAAAACAAGCTTAAGGAGGCTGAATTCCTGATTTTCAGCAAAAGTAATCTTTATCGGGCACTCATGCAAAATATTAAAAGAAAGACAAGTCTTTTATTTTAGTGTAAAGCTCACATCTATATTTGCTTAAAGCCCACAATTATTGTATTTTCGCCGCTAGCTATTATTGATTCTCGGAATTATCATCTTCCTTATTCACATTCGTTGAAAATTATTACAGGGAATAATTCCACTTCCGTACTATTTTATGGAACCTTATTGAAATATTTTCGTCCACTACATTAGGACATGTATCTTCATTATTGTTTTTGCTGATAGCTTTTTTAAGATTGTTTACAAGAAAATTGCTCTTGAAATAATTGTCATTTTATCCTAATCTACAGGATGGAATGAAGCTTTATTTTCTGACGCATAAGCTTTTTTCATATCGGAAACAGTCCATTTTAAACAGCTTCAGATATTCAATGCTTAATCGAAAAAGATTTGCCTCCGTTTGTCTGACGAATAGTATGAATAAGTTTACAACTAAAAACATATTTTTTTGATGAAGTATAAAGTTTATACACAAAAGACCTTTAAAAATATCCCTCAAATTAATCATCTAAGTGCTTTACAGATATTTGATATTGAAGTTTTAGGAGAGGTATTTCCATTTAAAGTAAACAACTATGTGATAGATGAATTGATTGATTGGGATAACTTTAGCGAAGATCCTATTTTTCGTCTAACTTTTCCGCAGAAGGGTATGCTTTCGACAAAACATTTCGATAAAATGGCTGAATTAATTCAGGCTAAGGCACCATTTAAAGAAATTACAAAAGCATCGAACGAAATCAGATTAACATTGAACCCAAACCCATCGGGACAGGCACATAATGTTCCCGAGTTGAATGGTGAAAAATTGATGGGTGCTCAGCATAAGTACAACGAAACGATGTTGTTTTTCCCAACTCAGGGTCAAACCTGCCATGCCTATTGTACATTCTGTTTTCGTTGGCCACAATTTACCAATCTGGAAGGTCTAAAATTCGCGATGAAGGAAATCGACCTGGTGATTGCCTACTTGCAAGAGCATACAGAAATTACCGATTTTCTGTTTACTGGTGGTGATCCCATGGTGATGAAATCGAAAGTTTTCAAAGCTTATGTTGATGCGATTCTTGAAGCTGATTTACCCAACCTTAAAACCATACGTATCGGTTCAAAGACGCTGGCTTACTGGCCATACCGATACACCAAGGACGAGGATGCGCAAGAACTACTTGGTGTATTCAGATCGATTACAGATGCAGGATTAAGCCTATCATTCATGGCACATTTCAATCACCTAAGCGAACTAAAAACCGCTGCTGTTGCTCTTGCAACTAAAGCTATTCGCGAAACTGGTGCTGTCATCAGAACGCAATCGCCTCTATTGAAACATTTGAACGACGATGCAGATATGTGGGCAAACATGTGGCGCAAACAGGTAGACATGGGTATGATTCCTTACTATATGTTTATGGCTCGTGAGACTGGAGCACAAGAATACTTTGGCTTAACTTTGGAAGAGGCTTGGAACATCTTTCGCGATGCTTATTCACAAGTGAGTGGTATTTGCCGAACGGTTCGTGGACCCGTTATGTCGGCAGATCCTGGTAAGGTTCAGGTATTGGGTATCACCGAAATTAATGGTGAAAAGCAATATGCTCTTAACTTTTTGCAAGGACGAAATCCGAAATGGGTAGGACAACCTTTCTTTGCTAAATATAACGATAAAGCACTTTGGTTAAGCGATCTTGAACCTGCATTTGCAGGTAAGTTCATGTTCGAAGACTAAGCTCAAAACAGACTAAACAGAAAGCCATCGCTCTATATAGAACGATGGCTTTTTATATTTTTCAGAAATTTCCTTTTCTCCTATTAGACTTCTTCTTCGTTAGCCTCTTCTTTAATTTCCACAATCTCTGGAGCAATCATATAATATTCCAAATAATCTTGAATGCGAACATTCATCTCCGTCGTAAAAACAATACGCTGAGTATTAGGCGTACTTGTTGTTAATCGATCTATCTGAGATGTGATTTCATGCTTAAACACCGCGTATCCATCGTCGACAATATACATTTTTAAACCATTCAAGTTCATTCCCGAATTGGAATAAAGTTCATTTAAGAATTTAGCAGGCCCAATTAACACATCGCAACCGGCATAAACTCTGTCGCGTTGCTTAAGTATATGCTCACCCTGAAAAACGGCAACTACACGTAAGCTGGTATCCTCAGTTAATAAATCGAACTGCTCTTTCATGGCCTCAGCTTTCGCTCTATCTTCCACAACGATTAAAGCTCTGGGAACATCCTCAAGAGCTTCTTTCAATTGCTGAATAACGGCAATAACAATGGCAGTGGTTTTACCTGATTGCTCAGGAGCGATAAACAGACAGTCGCGCCCACTTTTCATCTTACCTATTGACTTCTTTTGTATGGGAGTTGGCTTTTCGAATCCCTCTTGTTCGAGAGCAATTGTAAGCTGTTCGTCTAGTTTCTTTAAAAACATATCTTCTAATTAATCTGGTGCCATCAACACAACCCTTAAAATTAAGAACGATTGATGTCTAATTCAGGCACAAAGATGGCAATTATACCTAGCAAAGAGAAATTTAGGAGGAAAATAGCTTATTCCTTGTTCTTTAATCTTCGTTTTCGAATACTTTATTTTACAAAAAAAAAACACATAAAACCCTATCTTCAAGTATTTCCACAACCCAACTTTCAAACAAGCAAAAAGCCCACTACTACTACAACACACTAAAAATCAACACGCCTAATTAAAGAAATATTTCTTTTTTTTATTATCATTTTGTTAGACAGATTGAAAATCTTTTTAACTTTAATATAGATTATCACACTATTCTTTCTTATTCTAATCCTAAAAATTTATGTTATGAGCATAGAAAACAAAGTTAAAATA